>JALVUB010000223.1 GCA_027023915.1 Sedimenticola sp. | reverse complement strand
TGGTGGGGCTGCTGGAAAGAGCAAACCGGGGACAGATACGGGTCAACGGCCATAACCTGGCGCGCATTTCCTCCCGCCAGCTTCCCTTGTTCCGGCGGCAGGTGGGCGTGATCTTCCAGGACCACCTCCTGCTGATGGACCGCACCGTGTTCGACAATGTGGCCCTGCCGCTGGTGGTGGCCGGCGTGGGCCAGGGCGAGATCCGCCGCAGGGTGCAGGCCGCTCTGGACAAGGTGGGTCTGCTGAAAAAGGCCAAGGCGTTTCCGGTGACCCTCTCCGGCGGCGAGCAGCAGCGCGTGGGCATCGCCCGCGCCGTGGTAAGCAAGCCGCCGGTGTTGCTGGCCGACGAGCCCACAGGCAACCTCGACCCGGAACTTTCTCTGGAGATCATGTCGCTGTTCCGGCAATTCAATCAGGTGGGCGTCACCATGCTGATCGCCACCCACGATCTGGGGCTGGTGGACTATTTCGGTTGTCGCACCCTGACCCTGCGCGCAGGCCGTCTCGTGGAGGATCGCCGGTCGTGAGCCGCCGTGAAAAGAACAACCGCTTGCGACGCCAGTTTCAGCCCCGCGCCTGGGCGATCCGACACATGCAGGTGCTCTTCTCCTCCCTGGGACGACTGTGGCAACACCCCTGGGGCAGCCTGCTGAACATTCTGGTGATCGCCATCGCCATGGCCCTGCCCGCCGGACTCCATCTACTGGTGGGCAACCTGGAACAGCTCGCCAGCAACTGGCGCGGAGGTGCCAGCGCCACCCTGTTTCTGAAACAAGATATCAGCAATCATGAAGTGCAGCGTTTTCTTTCCAGCCTGCGCACCATGCCGGAGATCGGCGAAATCACTCATCTCACACCACAACAAGCCCTTGCCGAGTTTCGCCAATATTCAGGTCTGGGCGATGCCCTGTCGCTGCTGAAAAGCAACCCGCTGCCCCATGTTGTGTTGATTCATCCCGCAGACGCCAACAGCTCCGTGGAAAAATTCGGCGCCCTGGTGGAGCGGCTCCGCAAGAAAGCCGCCGTGGACCGGGCCTTCATCGACCTGCAATGGGTGGCCCGCTTCCAGGGCATGGTGCAACTGCTGCAACGCGGCAGCCGGCTGCTGGCGCTGCTGCTTTCGCTGGCCGTGCTGCTTGTAATAGGCAACACCATACGGCTGGAAATTCAGGGACGCCATCAGGAGATTGAAATCATCAAGCTGGTGGGCGGCAGCCACGCCTTCATCCGGCGGCCTTTTCTCTATCAGGGATTCTGGTACGGGCTGTTGGGCGGTTTCGGCGCCGCCCTGCTGGTCTGGATTTCGCTGTTGACGCTACAATCGCCCATCCGGCATTTGTCCCAACTGTATGGGGACAGCTATCATCTCATGGGAATGGGCTTCGGCTTGCCGCTGCTGCTGCTCTTCTCTGGCGGACTGCTGGGGGTACTGGGCGCCTGGGTGGCTGTTCGCCAACAGCTCAGCCGGGTGGAGCCCGCCGGTTCAAGCTTGTGATCGCCGAGATACAACAAAACGACCCAACGGCAATATCTCCGGCATTCAACCAGTTGATTCAACAACAGATGATGAGGCGCGGTTCACACAAAGGAAATTCTGTCCAGATGGCAATTTTTCGAGTTTCCTTTATAGTATGGAGCTGAGCCATCAAGGGGGAAACAAAGGGATGACGACAGGCGACCTTAGTGGACAACTCCGGGATTTCAACGCTTGGAAACAGGCGAAGCTGCAAATCATGCTGCGCCTGGAAACCTGGCTCAAGGCCGAGGCACTCTACACTTCCCAAGTACAACGCGCGCTCAGCCAAGCCATGCTCACGCTTCACCGCGACCATATCACGGTGGCGGTTGTGGGTGAATTCTCCCGTGGAAAAACCGAACTGATTAACGCCCTCTTCTTCAGCGACCACAACCGTCGCCTGCTGCCTACCGATGCCGGGCGCACCACCATGTGCCCCACAGAGATCTTCCAGGATCCCTCGGAAGACCCCTACCTGAAACTGCTGCCCATCGAAACCCGGTTGGATGACGCCAGCCTGCAAGAGCTGCGGGAACGGGATGAAGTGTGGGAAAAGATTCCGCTCGATCTGAACGACAGCGACAAGCTTCAGGAGACCCTGCTCAAGATACAGGATCAGAAGCTGGTTTCGCGTGAAATGGCCGCCAACATGGGGCTGGGCGAGGTGCTGGCAACCGTCGAAGGTGAGGAAAACCGGGTATCCGTGCCGGCCTGGCGGCTGGCGTTGCTCAACTACCGCCATCCACTGCTGGCCCAGGGGATGCGGATTCTGGACACCCCCGGCCTGAACGCCGTTTCCAGCGAGCCGGAACTTACCTACGAAATTCTGCCCAATGCCCAGGCTCACCTGTTCGTGGTGGGTGCCGACACCGGCATCACCCAGTCGGATCTGGAGATGTGGCAACAGCTCATCCAGCAGCCCGGGATGTCCCGAAGGCACAGCGTGCTCGTGGTGCTGAACAAGTCCGACACCCTGTGGGACGAGTTGCGCAGCGAAAACGAGGTTGAAACCACCATCGAACGCCAGCGCCGGGAAGTGGCGCGCATGCTGGAGATCTCTTCCGAACAGGTGCATGCCGTCTCCGCGCAGAAAGGGCTGCTGGCCAGGGTGCGCTCCGACGATCAGATGGAGCAGCGCTCCGGTATTCCCAAGCTTGAGCACAAACTGGCCCGGACGCTTGTGGACAACCGGCAAGAAGTCATCATGGAGCAGTCCACAGGCGCCGTGGTGGCCGCGCTGAACAGCATCGAGGAACTGATCTCTTCCCGCAGGCGGCGGCTGAAAAAACAGATCCGTGAACTGCAAGAGTTGAGTTCGCGCAGCGAGATCGCCATCGACCAGCTTCTCAAACAGGCGCAACAGGACAAACAGCGTTATCAGGCAAGTGTCACCGCCTACAAGCAGTCGCGGTCGGAGTTTACGGCTCACGGAAGAATCCTGCTCGACGCCCTCTCGCCCGCCCGCCTGGAAGACATGATCCGGCACGCCCACAAGCAGATGACCGGCGCCTGGACCACCATGGGCCTGAAGGACGCCATGAAAGAGCTGTTCGATGAAATAAACCGGCAGATGGAGGTGGCCGCGAGCCAGGCCCACGAGATGCGGCGGCTGGTGCGCACCATCTATCGGCGCTTCCAAAACCGTCACGGCATGCAGCTTTCCGAACCGACCATGCTCTCCCTCGTGAGCCACCAGGTGGAGTTCAATCTGGTGTATCAGGAAGCGGAGATCTTCCGTAAGAGCGCCCGTACCACCCTGACCGAGCAACACTTCGCGGTGAAACGCTACTTCCAGACCGTTGTAAGCCGGGTGCGCAAGATCTTTTTGCAAGCCCACGCCGAATCCAAAGAGTGGCTGCAAACCGCGCTGGACGGGCTCACCCAGGAAATCCACGAGCACCGCAACCAGCTCGCGCAACAACTGGCCGATCTCAAGCTCACCGGCCGTTCCCGCAGCATGGTACGCCAGCGGCTGGCCAGTCTGGAGCAGGATTGCAAAAAGCTCGAACGCCAGCTGACAGCCCTGAAGCAGAACCGCGAAGAACTGGCGGCCCCACCGGAAGAAGGTAAAAACGAATCCCGCCTGCGGGTGGTGAGCAGCAATACGGCCTGAGACCGGCCACCGCCTCTCCGTTTCCCGCACCCAGGCTGCCATCGCGGCAGCCTGAACTATACTTGACCCATGGGATCTCCCTGATTCAGCCAAGCCAGGCGTGTCAGGCTTCACTACAACCCAGGAGGTCGTCATGTTCCGATTTCTGCTCGTTTTCAATCTGGTCGCGCTGCTCTGGAGCAGCTCTGCTGTTGCCGAAAACAGCACTCACGCCAAAGGGTATGTCATCCATCACAACGCTTTTCTCACCTCGGACCTCTCGCCGGAGGTTGCCAGCCGATACGGCATCCGCCGCAGCCCCAACCGGGCCATGGTCAACATCAGCATCATCAAGGAAGTGCCAGGCACCACGGGGCGCCCGGTGCGTGCCATCGTCAAGGTGACGGCCCACAATATTCGGGGCCAGGTGCGCCCCATCCCGCTGCGCGAGGTACGGGATGGTGATGCCGTCTATTACCTGGGCGAGTTCCTGGTGGAAAACGGCGAAGTGGATCGCTTCGATGTGGAGGTGACGCCCATCGACAACAAGCTGCAACTGGAGGCCCATTTCGAGCAGCAGTTCTTCACCCGTTGAAAACCCCGGGAAATCACGAAGATTCCAAGGCAGGAGGCGCGTCCCCGCGCCGAACAACGCGGGCATTTCCACCACGGCGGGTTCGCGGCGAGGACGCCGCTCCTGCAAGAGTTTTCCATGATCCGGCTTGGACCCGGAGTTCATGGATGCTGGACTGACTTCCGTGAACGCTGCCTCCGGCCAGATTGGACGAAAACGATCCTTGCTGCCGTTCCTGATCGGCGCAGCCTTTCTGGTCGGCGCCAGCATGATAACGGCTTTTCTGATCGTGCCCATGGTACACGACTGGTTGCAGGCCCGTTCCTGGCCCGCAACCCGGGGCGAGCTGTTGCGCGCCGGCCTTGAGGTGCACCACGACGAGGACAGCACGACTTATCGCGCCACCGCCCGTTACTGCTACAGGGTCCAGGGCCGCCGCTACTGCTCGGAACGGGTGGCCATCGCCAAGGGGGCGGACAATGTGGGCGATTTCCAGTACAGGCTGTCGGCCCGGTTGCAGGACGCTTTCCAGCGAAAACAACCGGTAACGGTCTTCTACGATCCAGCCGACCCATCCCGGGCGTTGCTGGATCGCACATTGCGGCCCAAATTGCTGCTGGCCCAATCCCTGCTGGCAGTGTTCTTTGGCGCCGTGGGCCTTGGCTTGCTCTATCTGGGATGGCGTGGCAAGCCGGTGGTGACGGCACCGGTGCCCGCCGATTCACCCTGGCTGGCCGTCCCCCAATGGCGCGACAACCACATTCTCTCCTCGGCGCGCGGCAACACCGTCTTCCCCTGGGTATTCACCATTGGTTGGAACCTGCTGAGCATCCCCGCCCTGGTCAGCCTTCCCCAGATGTTCCACAAGGAGGGCGCCGAATCGTTGTGGCTTCTGTTTTTGCCTCTCGTCGGCATCGGCACCCTGGCCTGGGCCATCCACAACACCCTGCAGTGGCGGCGCTTCGGGCAGACGCCCCTGATGATGAACCCCTTTCCCGGTTCCATCGGTGGTGACGTGGGTGGCGAAATCCGGCTCGGCATGCCCTGTGGAGCCCACATGCGGCCACGGGTGACGCTCAGCCTCAACCGCCGCTTCCTCAGCGGGACGGGCGATGATCAAAGTTTCCAGGAACAAATCCTTTGGCAAAAGGACACGCTGGCCCAGGCCGTGCCCTTTGGCAACGATCAGTGCCGCCTGAGGTTCCGCTTCGAGGTACCCGAAGGTCTGCACCCATCGGAGCCTCCGTCGGACGACTACCACCTGTGGCGGCTCTATCTCCATCTGCCACTGCCGGGCAT
>JALVUB010000222.1 GCA_027023915.1 Sedimenticola sp. | reverse complement strand
GGGCCTTCAGCTCGGCAAGGCCGCTGAAATCGGTATAGATGCTGGCACGTTCCAGGGTCTTCATCAGATCACGATCAGCTCGGCGCGCAGGGCGCCCGCCTCTTTCAAGGCTTCGAGAATGGCCACCAGGTCGCCCGGCGCCGCGCCCACTTCGTTCACCGCGCGCACGATGTCTTCCAGCTTCACCCCCGGCTTGATGAGAAACATGCGGTTACCTTCCTGGCTGGCGCTCACCTGTGACTGGGGCACCACCGCCGTCCGCCCGGTCCTTGCAAAGGCGCCAGGCTGACTGACCGCCGTCTGTTCGCTGATGGTGACCACCAGATTGCCGTGAGCCACCGCCGCCGGCATGATGCGCACATTGTTGCCGATGACCACGGTGCCGGTACGGGAGTTGACCACCACCCGCGCCGGTGCCTCGCCGGGTTCCAGCTCGATGTTCTCCACCACGGACATGAAAGCCACCTTCTGGGAGATGTTGGCCGGCGCGATCACCCGCACCGATCCACCATCCACCGCGGACGCCACACCCTCGCCCAGGGTACGGTTTATGGCCTTGACCATGCGCGCCACCGTGGTGAAATCCGGGTCGTGGAGATTGAGCACCAGCTGACGCTCATGGGCGAAGGGGCTCTCCACCGTTCTTTCCACCGTGGCACCGTTGGGGATTCGCCCCGCGCTGGGAATATTCACAGTTATCTTGGAACCGTCACGCCCTTCGCCGCCGAACCCGCTCACCACCAGGCTGCCCTGCGCGATGGCATAAACCCGCCCATCGGCACCTTTGAGAGGCGTCATCAGCAAGGTGCCGCCCCGCAGGCTCTTGGCATTACCTATTGAGGAGACGGTCACATCGATGGTCTGCCCCCGTTTGGCGAAGGGCGGCAGGGTGGCATGCACCATCACCGCCGCCACATTCTTGGGCTTGATGCGGGTTCCCGGCGGCACTGTCACCCCCAACCGGGCGAGCATGCTTCTGAGGCTTTGAGCTGTGAACTGCACCTGGTTGGTCTTGTCGCCGGTGCCGTCCAGCCCCACCACCAGGCCATAACCCACCAGCTGGTTGTCGCGCACCCCCCCAATGGTGGCCAGATCCTTGATGCGTTCTGCCGGTGCCAGCGCGGGAAAAAGCAGCAATGTAATGAACAGAACTCTGAAGTCGATCTTCATTTTTCGTCACCTCAGAATGGCATGGCTGGACTGAGGAAGAATTCGGTCAACCAGCCGGGCCGCTGGGCGCGCGCCATGGAGCCGGTGCCGCTGTAGAGAATCTGGGCGTCCGCCACCTTGGTGGAGGGCACGCTGTTGTCCGCGTCGATGTCAACCGGACGGACGATGCCACGGATACGAATATATTCCTGGCCATGGTTGATGGTGATCCATTTTTCGCCCTGCACCACCAGGTTGCCGTTGGGCAGCACCCGCGCCACAGTCACTGTCACCCTGCCTTCCAGCCTGTTGCTCTGCTTGCTGTCGGCCTGGGCACCGAACTTGTGGCCGGAACCCATTCCCAGCTTGGTGAGCGGCACCCCCTGGTTGTTGAAAGTCCCGTTGAAATTGATGGAGCTGTCGCTGGACTTGTCGATGGCGGTGTCAGCCTTCTTTTCGGCGTTGGTTCGCTCTTGCAGCACGATGGTAAGAATGTCGCCCACCCGATGAGCCTTGATGTCCTCGAAAAGCGGTTGTGCGGTGTCGGGCTGGTAGATGGCGCCGCCGCTCGCGGGAGGCGGTGTCATGGGAGGTGGGAGGGTGGCCGCAAACTTCGGCTCCTGACCTTGAGGAGTAGCGCAACCGGTGAGCAATATCACCGCGAGCAGCGCGCCAAAACCGAAAAGAGCCTGAACTTTCATTTTTTCACCTTAGAGGTTGTTGTCCACATACTGGAGCATCTGATCCGCGGTGGAGATGGCACGGGTGTTCATCTCATAAGCACGCTGGGTTTCGATCATGTTCACCAGCTCTTCCACGGTGTTCACATTGGAGCTTTCCAGGGAGCCCTGGATCAGCGTGCCCAGCCCATTGAGTCCGGGTGTTCCGGTTTGCGGCGCGCCGCTGGCTCCCGATTCCAGAAAGAGGTTGTCGCCGATGGCCTGCAAGCCGGTGGGATTGACAAAATCGGCCAGCTGGATGTTGCCCACCTGGGTGGGCGCCGAGTTGCCCGGCAACACCACGGATACCGTGCCATCAGAACCTATGGTGACACTGCGGGCGTTTTCCGGAATGGTGATACTGGGCTCTATGGGGTAGCCCATGGAAGTGACGAGCTGGCCCTGGGCATCCATCTGGATGGTACCGTCCCTGGTGTAGGCGATGCTGCCGTCCGGCATCAGCACCTGAAGGAAACCCCGTCCCTGTATGGCCACATCGAGGGCATTGCCTGTCTGCACGATGTTGCCCTGGGTAAAGAGCTTTTCCGTGGCCACAGTACGAACACCAGTGCCGACGTTCAGGCCGGAGGGGAGCTGGGTGTCCTGGGAAGACTGGGCCCCCACCTGCGCCAGGTTCTGATAGAGCAGATCCGCAAACACCGCGCGCGAGCGCTTGAAGCCGGTGGTACTGGCGTTGGCCAGATTGTTGGCGATATTGGACATACGGGTCTGCTGGGCCTCCAGACCAGTCTTGGCAATCCAAAGTGCGGGATTCATTGCTTTTTCTCCTTTACGTTCGTAACTCGGAGCTGAGGAGCCACCTCATCAGCCCATGCGTAATATCTGCTCCGCTGCCCGATCATTGTCCTCAGCGGTCTTCATCATCTTCACCTGGGTTTCATACTGGCGCGCCAGTTCGATCAGCCGGACCATGGATTCCACCGCCTTTACGTTACTCATCTCCAATGCGCCAGAGACTATGGTCACTGAGCCGTCAGCCGGCACCGGGGCACCATTTTTTGAACGCACCAGCCCGTCCCTGCCCTTGACCACCTGATCGGACGGCAACTTCACCAGCTTGATGCGGTCGAGCACCGCCAGGGCATTCACCTTGTCTCCCAGAGGGCGTATGGTGATGGTGCCGTCGGCGCCGATGTCGAGGCTCTGATGAGGCGGAATCGCTATGGGACCACCTTCTCCGAGTACCGGATGGCCGTTGCCGGTGGTGAGTATCCCGACTGAGTTGATGCGCAGATCCCCCGCCCTGGTGTAGGCCTCGCCACCGTCGGCGGCCTGCACCGCGATCCAGCCTTCTCCCTTGATGGCGATATCCAGCGCTCTGCCGGTACGGTGAATGTCACCAGGCCTCAGATCCACCCCCTGCCCCTCCACCATGCCGTACACGCGGCTGCCATGAACCGGCCCGTTCATGGGCATTGCGGTGGCGGCCTCAAGGTCGGCGCGAAAACCGACAGTAGTGGCGTTGGCCAGGTTGTTGGTGTTCACCGCCTGGGACAACATGGTCTGGTGCGCCCCCGTCATGGCGATGTAGAGCAGGCGATCCATGATCCTCTACCCCTTATCAACGCAGGTTGATGATGGTCTGGGTCACCGCGTCCTCGGTGCGAACCGCCTGGGCGTTGGCTTGGAAGTTGCGCTGGGCTGAAATCATCAGCACCAACTGTTCGGTCAGATCCACATTGGACTCTTCCAGCGCGCCCGACTGGATCAGTCCCAGGCCGCCGGTTCCCGGCTCGCTTACCACCGGCTCGCCGGAAGCATAGGTCTCGGCCCAGGCGGTGTTCCCGACCGGTTGCAGACCGCCCTGGTTGGCGAACTTCGCCAACATGATCTGGCCGATGGCGCGCGACTGACCGTTGGAGTAGCGCGCGAAGATGATGCCTTTCTTGTCGATGTTCACATCCAGCACCTGGCCGGTCGTGTAACCGTTTTGATTCAGGGAGTTGACGGCAAAACTGCTGCCATACTGGGTGCTTTGGGTGAAATCCAGGGCAATGGGCTGGTTGGGCTGGGCGCCGCCGCCCGGAGACCAACTCAGATTGATGGTATCGGAATTGGCGGCGTCGTAGGTGCCATCCGCCTTGAAAGCCAGGGTGAAGGTGTTCTTGCCCGCGCCGTCATCCACGAGCACGCCATCCACCATGGCCCTCACCGTCCAGGTATTGTCCGGCGGCGCCGCATTCTTGCTGTAATAGAGCGACATGGTGTGGGCATTGCCCAGGCTGTCATAAACGCTTGCGGATGTAACCGAGTTGTAGCCCGCGGGCTTGGGAATACCGGTCACCGGATCGACGAACCAGGAGGCGTTGGTTGCCGATGCGCGCGAATCCAGGTTCAGGTTTGCGCTCAGCGTACTGGTGGGATTGGGCGCCGAATAGGTTTTGTCCAGTTTGACCGGCCCCAGGTTACCAGTAATGTTGCCATTGGCATCAGCAGTGCGCGCATTGAGGAAGAGCCCTTCCCTGTTCACCACATAACCGTTTCGGTCCACCGAAAAGTTCCCAGCCCGGGTAAAGAGAGAGGCGCCGTTTTGGTCGGTCACCTTGAAAAAACCTTCGCCGTTGACGGCAAGATCGAGGGAATTTCCGGTAAAGGTGATGTTGCCCTGTTCGAAGAGCTGGCTCACCTTGGCCAGCCGCACGCCCTCGCCGATGGAGGTGTTCGAGGCTCCGATGAGACTGGAGCTGTAAACGTCTTCAAACTCGGCGCGCGACTGCTTGAACCCGGTGGTCGAAACATTGGCAATGTTGTTGCCGATCACGTTCAACCCCGATGAAGCCGCCCTGATTCCACTCAGCGAAATATAGAAACTCATTTTTCCTGCCTCCTGATGCTTGCTTACAAAATCTCGTCGACCGCGCTCAGCGGCACCGAGTGACCATTGGCCAGATTGAGGGTCAGCTCCCCGCCCTGACCATTGAGGTTCACGCTCTGCACACGGGAACTGATCTGAACCGGAACCCGCACCGTCTTGTCATTGACCAGCGCCTCGGCCACCACCCGGTAACTTCCCGGAGGCGCCGCCTTGCCATCCTCCCTGAACCCGTCCCAGGTGAAGGAGACCGGACCGGAGGAATACATGCCCATGGGCAGCGTCCGCACCAGCGCGCCCTTATTGGAATAGATGCGGATGGTGAGGTCGGTGGTGCTGGAATCGAGCTTCACCTTCCCCGTCACCTTGCCCCCGGCGGCCAGTTGCGCGTCGTTGCCGGGCGCCATGACTTCATGCCCCACCAGATTCGCAGCCTTCACCGACTGATCCATGGCCATCCTGGAAACCATCGCGTCCACCGACTTCTTCAGCTCTTCTATACCGTTTACGGTTGAAAACTGGGCCAGTTGTCCCATGAAGGCGTTGGGGTCCATGGGTTTGGTGGGGTCCTGATTCTTCATCTGGGCCACCATCAGCTTGATGAAGTCGGCCTGCCCCATCTGCGCCCGCCCCCTGCCCTTGGTTTTCTTTTCAGGCTGGGCGCGCAGGGCGGCAAGAGGGTCATTGGTGCTAGCCTGTTCAATCATTCAATTTCTCCTTCATTAATCAGCGCCCCAGGGTCAGCGTTTTGAGCAACAGCTCCTTGGAGGTGTTGATGACCTCGACATTGTTCTGATAGGAACGGCTGGCGGAAATC
>JALVUB010000221.1 GCA_027023915.1 Sedimenticola sp. | reverse complement strand
GACGTGCCCCGCTGCTCCAGCCGCGAGCAGTTCAAGGGGCTGCTCCACGGCAAGGGGCGCGCGGTCTTCGACGGCCGCATCCTGGTGGCCCAGGACGCCCAGAAGAGCGACGCCGAGCTCACCAACGACAACCTGCTGCTCACCCGCAACGCCGAGGTGGACACCAAGCCGCAGCTCGAGATCTACGCCGACGACGTGAAGGCGAGCCACGGCACCACCGTGGGCCAGCTCGAGCCGGAGCAGATCTTCTACCTGCGCGCCCGCGGCATTCCCCAGCAGCGCGCGCTACACCTGCTGTGCGAGGGCTTCGCCGCCGAGATCGTCGAGCAGATCACCGTGAAGGCGCTGCGCGACCAGGCCCTGGCCCGGCTGCGCAAAACCCTCTCCCAACTGGATTGAGGTGAACCGCGATGAACGAGGCTGTGGACACCAGGGAACCGGAGCACGCGCTCAAGGAGCCGGTGATCGCCGCCCTTCGCACCATCTTCGACCCGGAGATCCCGGTGAACATCTACGACCTTGGTCTGGTCTATGGGCTGGAGATCGACGAATCGAACAAGGTCACCATCCGCATGACCCTCACCGCCCCCGCCTGCCCCTTCGCCGCCACTCTCCCCGGCCAGGTGGAACAGGCGGTGAAGAAGATCGACGGCGTGAGCGATGTGGCCGTGGAGCTGGTCTGGGACCCTCCGTGGAACCAAGAGCGGATGAGCGACGAGGCCAAACTCCAGTTGGGCCTGCTGTAGAACAGACAACGACAGGAGCGAGAAAATGAGCATCCAACTTACCGAAAGCGCGGCAAAACACATCTCAAAAGAGCTGGCCAAGAAACCGGAGGCGCTGGGCTTCCGGCTGGGAACGAAAAAGGCCGGCTGCACCGGCTTCTCCTACGTGGTGGATTACGCCACCGAAATCACCGACAATGACGAGGTTTTCGAATCCCGGGGAATAAAAATCGTGGTGGACCGCGACAGCCTGCCGATGCTGGAAGGGCTGGAAGTGGACTTCGTCACCACCAACCTGCTCAACCAGGGGTTCGAGTTCCACAACCCCAATGTGAAAGAGACCTGCGGCTGCGGAGAGTCCTTCAACGTATGAGCATGAATCTGGATGAGGTCGTCGAGATCTTCGACATCCTGGGCGACTGGGAACAGCGATATCAGTACCTGGTGGAACTGGGCGAAAAACTGCCGCCCATGCCCGAGGAGTACAAGACCGAGGAGAACAAGGTCAAGGGCTGCATGAGCCAGGTCTGGGTCAAGGCCTACCGGGATGCCGACGACCCCAGCCGCATCCATTTTCACGGCGACTGCGACACCTCCATCATCAAGGGGGTGCTGGCGCTGGTGATCGCCATCCTTGACGGGCGCACCCTGGAAGAGATCGAGCAGATGGACCTGGATGAGTTCTTCCACCGTCTCAAGCTGGCGGAAAACCTCTCCCCCAACCGCCATTTCGGCATCTATGCCCTGGTGGAAAAGATGAAGGAGCAAGCCCGCCTGGCCGCCGCCGGAGGCTGAAGCCGGTGCCCCGCGCGCTTTCACGCCAACAACAGCAGCGGCTGGTGGAACTGGTGGAATACTGGTTGCATCAGGCCGAACGCCACTGGGAGCTGCGCTACCAGCCCGTGGAAATCCGCTTCGATCTGCGTGGCCGCGCAGCCGGCCAGTATCGCAGCCATCCCAAACCCTGCATCCGCTTCAACGCCGTGCTGGCCGCCAGCCAGTTCGAGGCCTTTTGCGAACAGACACCAGGGCATGAGGTGGCGCATCACGTGGTGGAGCAGCTCTATCCCGACAAAAGGGTGCGCCCTCACGGCCGGGAATGGCAAGCGGTGATGCACAGTTTCGGCCTGGACCCCAGGCGCTGCCACGAATTCGATCTGAGCAATGTGCCCCAACGCCTCCAGCGCCGCTTCCCCTACCGCTGCGGCTGCCGCGAGCACCAGCTTTCCGCCACCCGCCACAACAGGATACTGCGGGGTGAGGCGAACTATTATTGCCGCCAATGTGGTGAGTCCTTGCGTGCCGTGGAATAAGCTTCCAGCAACGCCATCTTTTGTGAACGGCGCATGGCCTTGATCTGCATTTCCCGCCGCGTGGCGCCGGCGCGGTCGGGAAAACGTTCCAGGTAGACCACCTCCTGCGGTTTCCTCCCGGAAAAATATTTGGCGCCCTTGCCCTGTTGGTGTTGCGCGAAACGGCGCGCCATATTGGTGGTGATGCCGGTGTAGAGGCTGCCGTCGGAGCAGCGGATGATATAGACCAGCCAGTCACTCACCCCAGGCCGCCTCGTCCACCAGCACCTCGGGCGGAATGGGTGGCTGTATGCGGCTGGCGGGAATGGCCTTGCCGCGCCGCCAGTCGGCCAGCGCCTGGCGCTTGGACTCGCCGGTGACCAGAAAAAGAGCGCCACGGCAGTTGGAAAGCGCGTTGTAGTTGAGGCTCACCCGTTCGGGCGGTGGCTTGGGCGCATCATGCACCGGCACCACCAGCCGCTCCGTTGGATGTTCCTGCCCGGGAAAGAGCGAAGCGGTGTGGCCATCCTCCCCCAGTCCCAGGATCACCAGGTCGAATGGGCGCGAGTTGCGCACCAGGGGCTCGTATTTCTCCGCCGCTGCTTCCGGCCCAAGCTCCGCAGGGATTTCATGAACCTGGTGAGGCTCCAGTGGCAGATGGTCGAGAAGCGTTTCTCCGGCCATGAAGCTGTTGCGCTCGGGGTGAAAGGGCGGCAGGCAGCGTTCGTCGCCGAAGAAAAATTCCCAGCGTCCCCACTCCTGTGGTTGCCGGCCCAACAGCCGATATGCGGCCGCCGGTGTACCGCCGCCCGCCAGCACCAGGCTGAAGACCCCCCGCCGTTCGATGGCGTGGCGGGCCATTTCACCGATCACCTGGGCGGCCGCCTCGGCCACCTCGTGCGGGTCGGCAAAGATGTTCCAGTGGGGCGTCATGTCTCCGGGTCCAGGCTGTGGCGCCAGTGCTGGCCGGGCTTTTCGAACAGGCGGCGGCTTTCGGGCGGCCCCCAGGTGCCGGCGGGATAGCCGGGCAGCGGTGTCTGCGCCTCCTGCCAGTGGTGGATCACCGGCTCCACCGCCCGCCAGGCCCACTCCACCTCGTCGTAGCGCAAAAAGAGCGAACGGTCACCATCGATAACGTCCAGCAGCAGCTCCTCGTAGGCGTCGATGGGTACTTCCCGGCTGTTTCTAAGCTGGGCATCGAGGCTGCGCTGCCGGGTGCGCATCGCCAGGCCCGGCTCCTTCACCGTCACCTCCATCCGCAGGCACTCGCAGGGCTGGATGCCGAGCACGATCCAGTTCTGTTTCATTGGCCCTTCCTGGAGATCGCGAAAGAACTGCTGTGGCGGATGGCGGAAGCAGATGGAGATGAGCGACTGCCGCGCCGCCAGCCGCTTGCCGGTGCGCAGGTAGAAGGGCACCCCACGCCAGCGCCAGTTGTCAACATGGAGCTTGAGCGCAGCGTAGGTTTCGGTGCGACTGTCGGGCGGTATGCCTTCCTCCTCGAGGTAGCCCTTGACCGGCTTGCCCTCCACCACCCCGGCGGTGTACTGGGCGCGGAAGGCATACTCATCCACCTTTTCTTTAGGTATCTGTCGTAACGACTTGAGAACCTTTACTTTTTCGTTCCTGAGATCCTCTGCCTCCATGGACACCGGCGGCTCCATGGCCACCAGGGTGAGGAGCTGTAGGAGGTGGCTCTGGATCATGTCGCGCATGGCGCCGGCGCTGTCGTAGTAGGCGCCGCGGCTGCCCACCCCGGCGGTTTCGGAGTGGGTGATCTGGACGTGGTCGATGTAGTTGCGGTTCCAGAGCGGCTCCAGCAGGGTGTTGGCGAAGCGGAACACCAGCACGTTCTGCACCATGCTCTTGCCGAGGTAGTGGTCGATGCGGAAGATCTGCTCCTCGCGCAGGAAGCGGGTCAGGTGGGCCTGGAGGGCGCGGGCGCTCTCCAGGTCGTAACCAAAGGGTTTCTCCACCACCACGCGGCGCCAGCCGCCGTTTTCCTCCAGCAGCCCCTGCTCCGCCAGCCGCTCCACCACCAGGCCGAACTCGGCGGGACGGATGGCCATGTAGAAGGCGATGCTGGGCGGAAGGCTGGTGTCGCCTGTGAGCCTGTCCCGCAGCGCGGGCCAGGTGGCCTCCTCCCGGAGATCGCCTCGGAAATAGCCCAGCCTGTTGGCGAACCGCTGGAAGACCGCCTCGTTGAGTGGAGTGCGGCTGTGGCGTTGCAGCCAGCCGCGCACCTCCTCCACCAGCCGCTTGTCGTCCCAGTCGCGGCGGCCGCAGGCGAGGATGCGGGTCTCGGCGCAGAGCTCGCCGGCCAGATCCAGGTGGTATAGCGCCGGCATCAGCTTCTCGCGCGAGAGGTTGCCGGTGGCGCCGAAGATGACGTAGGTGCAGCCGTCGAAGTCAGGCATCGTAGGCTCCGGAAGTGGTGTCACCCCCCTCCCCCGTCCAGTCGGTGTGGAAGCGCTCGGAGGGGTCGCGGTCGATGCGTTGGTAGGTGTGGGCGCCGAAGTAGTCCCGCTGGGCCTGGATGAGGCTGGCGGGCAGCCAGCCTCGGCGGTAGCCGTCGAAGAAGGCCAGGGCCGAGCTCATGGCCGGCAGCGGAATGCCCAGCGTCAGCCCCATCTCGCAGACGCCGCGCCAGTGGGGCTCGGCCTCGCGCAGGGCCATGACGAAGAAGTCGTCCAGCAGCAGGTTCTCCAGCTCCGGGTTCCGGTCGTAGGCCGCCTTGATGGCGTTGAGGAAGCGGCTGCGGATGATGCAGCCGCCGCGCCAGACGAGGGCGATGTCGCCGTGGTTCAAGCCCCAGCCGTTCTCTTCCGAGGCCTCGCGCAGCAGCATGAAGCCCTGGGCGTAGGAGACCAGCTTGGCGGCGTAGAGCGCCTGCTCCATGTCGGCGAGCATCGCCGTCCGGTCGCCGCTGTAGCCGTTGCTAGGCAGGCCGTACCGCTGTTGCGCCTGCTCCCGCTGGGGCTTGAGGGCCGAGAGACAGCGGGCGAAGACCGCCTCCACGATGAGGCTCACCGGCACGCCCATCTCCAGGGCGCTGATGCCGGTCCACTTGCCGGTGCCCTTCTGGCCGGCGCTGTCGAGGATCTTCTCCACCAGCGGCCGGCCGTCCTCGTCGTTGAAAGCGAGGATATTGGCGGTGATTTCCACCAGGTAGGACTCCAGCGGCCCCTGGTTCCAGCGCGCGAAGACCTCCGCGCTCTCCCCCGGGGAAAGCCCCATGCCCTGGTATTGCAGGTGCCAGGCCTCGGCGATGAGCTGCATGTCGCCGTACTCGATGCCGTTGTGCACCATCTTCACATAGTGGCCGGCGCCACCCCGCCCCATCCAGTGGCAGCAGGGCACCCCCTCCACCTGGGCGGCGATCTTCTGCAGGATGGGGCGGATCTCGGGCCAGGCGCTCTCGTCGCCGCCGGGCATCAGCGCCGGGCCGTGGCGCGCCCCTTCCTCGCCCCCGGCGACCCCGCAGCCGACGAAGCGGATGCCGGCGCGCGCCCGCTCGGCCACGCG
>JALVUB010000220.1 GCA_027023915.1 Sedimenticola sp. | reverse complement strand
GTACACCGGCGCCTTCGGCTGGGTTGGCGATCAGCGACATGCCGAGCTGGCGGTGGTGCTTCGCTGCGGTCTCATGCAAGACAAGCGGCTCACGCTTTACGCGGGGGCGGGCATCACCCGGGTTTCCGATCCTCGCGCCGAGCTCGAGGAGACCACCCTCAAGTTTCGGCCCCTGCTGGACCGCCTTTCATGACCGACTACGGCCGCGTCAATCTCGACTGGGCGCTGGCCCTGCTGGAAGGGCTGGTGGGTGCCGGGCTGCAAGAAGTGGTGATCTCGCCCGGCTCGCGCAGCACGCCCCTGGCGCTGGCGGCACTGCTCCAGCCCCAGGTGCGCCAGACGGTGATCCTCGACGAGCGCTGCGCGGCCTTCACCGCCCTGGGCATGGCCAGGGCAAGTGGGCGGGCGGTGGCGCTGGTGGCCACCTCCGGCAGCGCGCCGGGCAACTGGCTGCCGGCGGTGATGGAGGCCGACGAGGCGGGCGTGCCCCTCATCCTGCTCAGCGCCGACCGCCCATGGGAGCTGCAACAGTGCGGCGCCAACCAGACCACCGACCAGCTCGCTCTGTTCGGCGGCCACGTGCGCGCCTTTCACGCGCTCTCGGAGGCGGTGGAGGACGAGGCCCCGCGGGGGCGGCTGCGCGACCTTGGGCGGCAGGTGATGTTCCAGGCCCGGTGGCCCGATCCCGGGCCGGTTCATCTCAACTGCCGTTTTCGGGAACCGTTGGTTCCCGCCAGCGTACCGTCGCGGCCTCGACCGGTGGAGGTGAGACCGCCGCGGCCGCCGCTCCAGGCGCCGCCACCGGATCTGGTGGCCCATGTGGCGGGAGTGATGCAAAAAGGGGCGGGGCTGATACTGGCGGGCGAGGGAGCTACCACCGATGTGCTTGCGCTGGCCGATACTCTCAGGCTGCCGGTTCTAGCCGATCCTCTATCAGGCTTGCGCTTCAGCGGATGGTCAAGCGTTTGGCTTGTCACCGATTACCATATGCGCCTGGCTGGAGCAGGCGATCCACCCCTGCCACCCCGATGGACGCTTCAGTTCGGCGCCTTGCCGCTTTCCGCTCATCTGCGCGCAGCATTGGAGCGGTGGCCGTTGGAGAACTGGTGGGTGGTGAATCCACGTGGCCGGAGAATAGATCCCCTGGGCGCGGGAGTGGAGCTGCTTCCCTTTCACCTTTCCCCATTGTGCGACGCCTTGATGACCGCCTTGGAAGGAAAGGCGTTGCAAGGTGCCGTTTTGCAGGATGCGCCGGATGTCGGCATGCCGCCGGAGGCGCGGTTGGCGCGGACGCTGTTCGATGCGTTGCCTGACGGCAGCCTGCTGTTCAGCGGGAACTCTCTCGCGATCCGTTGGATCGATGCCTGGTCGGGCAGTGATGAAAGAAAGATCGCCATTCATGGAAATCGTGGTTTGAGCGGTATCGACGGCAACCTCTCCACCTTTATCGGCATGGCGCGGTGTTGGCCCGGCAGCGGGCGTAAAGTGGCGCTGGTGGGGGATCTCACCTTCCAGCACGACCTGGGGGCACTGGCCAACACCCAGGGTCTCGATGCCGTGGTGGTGGTGGTGAACAACGGGGGCGGCGGCATCTTCGAGCGCCTGCCGCAGCGGAGGCTGCCGGGCTTCGATGCCCTGTGGCGCACGCCCCAGCCGCTGGATCTCTCCGGCCTGCCCGGCCTCTTCGGCACCGGCTTCATGCGGGTGGAGTCGCTGGAGCGGTTTGCCGCCACCCTGGAGGCGGCCACCCACTGCGGCGGCTTCCAGGTGGTGGAGGTGATGCTCCCAGGGCAGCGGGTATAATCCGCCAACCGACCCCCTTCCGGAGAGCAACGCATGGGCTGGCAGGCCGTTTCCGACCGCTCCTACCAGGACATCCTCTACCACCGCCGCGAGGAGGGCATCGCCCGCATCACCATCAACCGCCCCGAGGTGAGGAACGCCTTCAGGCCGCGCACCGTGATGGAGCTGATGGACGCCTTCCACCACGCCCACCACGACCCGGGAATCGGCGTCATCATCCTCACCGGCGCGGGCGACAAGGCCTTCTGCGCCGGCGGTGACCAGAAGGTGCGGGGGGATGACGGCGGTTACCGCGACGAGCAGGGGGTCCACCATCTCAACGTCCTCGACCTCCAGATGCAGATCCGCCGCCTGCCCAAGCCGGTGGTGGCCATGGTGGCGGGCTACGCCGTCGGCGGCGGCCATGTGCTGCACCTGGTGTGCGATCTCACCATCGCCGCCGACAACGCCCGTTTCGGCCAGACCGGCCCCAGGGTGGGCTCCTTCGACGCCGGCCTGGGTGCAGGCCTGTTGGCGCGTACCGTGGGGCTGAAAAAAGCCAAGGAGATCTGGTTCCTCTGCCGCCAGTATGACGCCCATGAGGCGTTGGAGATGGGGCTGGTGAACGCCGTGGTGCCGCTGGATCGGCTGGAGGAGGAGACCCTGGCCTGGTGCCGGCGGATGCTGAAGCACTCGCCCACGGCGCTTCGGCTGCTCAAGGCGGGCTTCAATGCCGACACCGACGGCCTGGCCGGCATCCAGGAGCTGGCCGGCAACGCCACCGCGCTCTTCTACATGATCGCCGAGGGACAGGAGGGGCGCGACGCCTTTCTGGAAAAGCGCGATCCCGATTTCAGCCGGTTTTCCCGCAGGCCGTGACTCCGTTTCGCGCCTGGCTGGCCGCCATCCGCCCCAAGACGCTGGCGCTTTCGGTGAGCCCGGTGCTGGTGGGCACGGCGCTGGCCTTTTTTGAAAAAGGGACATTCCTTCCCCTGCCGTTTTTCGCCGCCCTGGCGGCGGCGCTGCTGATTCAGGCGGGAACCAATCTGCATAACGACGTGGCCGATTTCCGTCGTGGCACAGACAGCGGCGACCGTATCGGCCCCCCCCGCGCCACCGCCGAGGGCTGGCTTTCGCCCGAAGCGGTGGTCCATGGGGCGATGGCCGCCTTTGCCGCCGCCTTTTGCCTCGGAATCTACCTCGCCTGGGTGGGTGGCTGGCCCATTGTGGCGATGGGGCTGGCCTCGCTGGCGGCGGGCGCCGCCTATTCGGGTGGTCCCAGACCCTTGTCGTCGCTTCCGGTGGGCGAGTTTTTTGTATTGCTCTTTTTCGGGCTGGTGGCGGTGGCGGGCAGCTACTATCTGCAAGCGGGTGGGGTGAATGGCTCCGTGCTGCTTGCCGGCGTGGTGGTGGGGCTGCCGGCCGCCGCGGTGCTTACGGTGAACAACTACCGGGATCGCGATAGCGATGCCCGAGCCGGTCGCCGCACCCTGTCGGTGCTTCTGCCGCCCGCGGGCAGTCGGCTGCTGTACCCGTTTTTGATGTTGTCGCCTTTCCCCTTGCTGATTCTGTTGCTGCCCCGGTCCTGGTGGCTGCTGCCCCTCCTGGCCTTGTTGCCAGCTTTGGCTGCCATACGCGACATGGCGCGGTTGCCGGTTGGGCCGGCTCTCAATGGCGTGCTTGCCCGCACCGCCGCCGTGCAGTTTTTGCTGGGACTGCTGCTCTCGGCTGCGCTGGTGCTGGCACGCCTGTTATGATCCGGGCGGGAGTGAGATGAAAAAGGTATTTTTATGAAAAAGTTTCTGGGGCGGGTGCTGGCCACCCTGGTGGCGCTGACGCTTTTTTCATTTTTCGGGCTGGTGTTTCTGGGGCTGTTGCTGGGCGGCGGCGAGACGCCGCGCCAGATTGATGCCAAGACGTTGCTCACCCTGGATTTGTCGGTTCCCATCGCCGACCAGCCGCCACGACAGCAATTCGACGACCTCGTCAACAGCGCCGTAAGGGGTGAGGTGCGCCAGAGCCATACCCTGCGCGAGGTGGTGGCCGCCATCGATCGCGCGGCGAGCGACGACCGCATCAGCGGCCTTTTCATCAAGGGCGTGGTGGCGCGGGAAGGTTACAGTTCCGGCTGGGCGGCACTGCGCGAGGTGCGTCAGGCAGTGGCCCGTTTCGTTAATTCGGGCAAGCCGGTTATAAGTTGGCAGGAGGATCTGGACGAGGCCACTCTCTACACTGTTTCACCGGCCCGACAAATCGTGCTCCATCCATTGGGGCTGGTCGAGTTCAACGGCCTGGCGGTGGAAGCGCTCTATTTTCACGACGCCCTGGAAAAATACGGCGTCGGTGTGCAGGCGGTCAGGGTGGGCAGGTACAAGTCCGCGGTGGAGCCCTTCCTGCGTAGCGGGATGAGCGAGGAGAACCGCCGTCAACTCGATGCACTGCTTTCCGATCTGGCCGGGGAGGCTTTTCATGGCATCGCTGCCAGCCGGGGGTTGAAGCCGGAACGGCTGATGGCGCTCACGCGTCAAAAAGGGGTGCTTACCGCCGACGAGGCGCGTGAAACGGGGCTGGTGACCGATGTGGGCTACTACGATCTGGTTCTCGACCAGTTGAGAAAGCTGACCGGTACCGACGAGGATCGGCCCATCGAGCGCCAGATCAACGTGGCGGACTATTTTCAGGCCACCGATGAAAAGGGTGGAGACGGCAATGTGGTCGTGCTCTATGCCGAGGGCACCATTGTTTCTGGCGACGAGTTGTTGGAAGTGGGCGCCGACAGGCTGGCCAGGCTGCTGCGCAAGGCGCGGCTGGACAAAAAGGTGAAGGCAGTGGTGCTGCGGGTCAACAGCCCGGGCGGCAGTGCCGTTGCGGCGGATGTGATTCAGCGCGAGCTGCGCCTGCTCAAGGCGGCCAAGCCGGTGGTGGTCTCCATGGGCACGGTGGCGGCCTCCGGTGGCTACTGGATTTCGGCGGACGCCAATGAAATCTGGGTTGAGCCCAACACCATAACCGGGTCCATCGGTGTTTTCGGTCTTTTTTTCAATCTCGAGCAACTGGCGCAAGAGCACGGCATCAACCGCGCGGTGGTGCGCACCTCGCCGCTGGCCGATTTCAACAGTCTGCTGCGACCCAAGAGCGATGCCGAGCTGGCGGCGGTGCGGCGTATCGTGGACCGGATCTACGGCGCTTTCATCGATCTGGTGGCCAGGGGGCGGCATCTCCCCCGGGACAAGGTGGAGCAGTTGGCCCAGGGGCGGGTCTGGTCTGGCAAGCAGGCATTGGCGCTGGGTCTGGCCGATCACCAGGGCGGGCTGCGCGAGGCCATTGCCGCGGCGGCGGATCGGGCAGGCCTGAAAAAGTACCAGGTGGTGGAATACCAGCGCGCCGAGAACTGGATCGATCTGCTGATGAAAGCGATGGGAGTGGAGCCGGAAGAGGGCGACGCACGGCAGTCGGAGCTGAAGAGCCTGATGAACGGGTTGCGGACCATCGCCCGTTACACCGACCCCCGGGGTATCTATGCGCGCCTGCCTTTCGATCTTTCCATCCATTGATGGCAGGCGCCTGGAACTGACGACAAACGAAAGGGATGAGTCTTCCATGAACGAGACAACCGACAACACAGAAATGAAAAAGGAGAAAAGCCGGCGCGGGTTGAGTGGAGGTGCCGTCTTTTGGATTGTCCTCGGCACCATCCTGGTGACCGTCGGACTCACCTGGTGGGTGTTGCGTACCTACCTCTATCCCACCGCTTTCCACCCGGTGGAGT
>JALVUB010000219.1 GCA_027023915.1 Sedimenticola sp. | reverse complement strand
GAGTGGGCGAGACCGGTGGCGATACAGTTTGATCTTTTTGCGGCGACTCCTTTGCTGCTCACTCTCGGTATTATGCTGGCGAGCCGCCTGGGCGGGCGAAAAGCGCCCCGGGCGTTGTTGCTGGAGTTGCTGATGGTGCCGCCAATTTGGGCGGCGGTGGCGGGTGTGGGTTTGAATCTGGCGGGGATTCCTCTGAAGGGGTGGCCTGGCCAGATGTTGCATATGTTGGCGGGCGGGGTGATACCGCTGATGCTGTTTTCGACCGGATTGGCGTTGCGTTGGGCAACGGGGGTGCGCGAGCGCCTGGCGCTGGTGGTGCCGGTGATATTGCACCGCCTGCTGGTGGCGCCGCTACTGATACTGGCGTTGGCGGGGCTGGTGGGCATGGGTGGAGACCTGCGGGTGGCGGTGGTGCTTGAGGCTGCAATGCCCAGCATGGTGCTGGGTTTGGTGATCTGTGACCGTTTCGGCCTCGACACTCATCTTTATGCCGAAATCGTTGTGCTCAGCACCGCTTTTGCGGCATTCACCTTGCCCGTTTGGTTTTACTTTCTCTCTACCTGACGGTCAGGACGATCTTGCCGGTGGTGTGCCCGGTTTCGATCTGGCGGTGCGCTTCCACCGCACTGGCAAGCGGTAGTGTCCGGCTCACTTTCAGTCGCAACCTGTCTTCTGTCATCCATTCACCGCAGCGGCGCAGGATTTCGCCTTGATGGGACAGGGCGTTGGGCAGATCTTTCAGTGCCGGGGTAAGCATGAGGGTGAAGGCGATGGTGAGGTTGCGGTTGCGCGCCTCTGAAGTGACCAGGGCCTCGCCGGGATCGAGGATGGTGACCAGGGTGCCGTATTCGGCAAGCAAGGGGATGGACTGACGGAATACCTCTGGGCCGACGGTATCAAATACCAGATCCACGCCCCGGCCTTCGGTGGCTTCGTTTACAGCCTGAGCCAGATCTTCTTTTTGGTAGTCGATCACCAAGTCGGCCCCCAGCTCCCGCGCCAAGGCGGCTTTTTCAGGCGAGCTGACGGTGGTGATGACCTGGGCGCCTCGCAACTTGGCGAGTTGGATGGCCACGTGGCCCACGCCGCCTGCACCGCCGTGGATTAAAGCGACCTGGCCTTTTTGCAGCCGGCCCCTGTCGTAAAGCGCTTCCCAGGCGGTGATGAGTACCAGAGGGGCGGCGGCGCCCTCGATCGTATCCACCTTGGCCGGCAGGAATTCGGCGCGTGATTCTTCAAGAACGGTAAATTCGGCGTAGTTGCCCTGTTCGCGTCCCAGGCCGCCGTGACAGAACCACACCTTGTCGCCAGGCTGAAAGCGGCGTACCTGGTCTCCCACCTCCACCACCTCCCCGGCGCCGTCGCAGCCGAGAATGGCGGGCGGCTGGGCGCCGTAGAAAAGGCCGCGCTGCCGTAGCTTGGTGTCGATGGGATTCACGCCCGCGGCGTGGAGCTTGATTTTGATCTGGGTGGGCGAGGTGACTTGCGGTTCCGGCACATCCTGCAACTGCAATACTTCAGGCCCGCCGGGTTGGGTCATTACGACAGCTTTCATGGCAAAGGCTCCTGAAAAAGTGAATTGGTGTAATCTTCGCCCCATGGAAAACACCCTTCAAGCCCTGAAGCGCCATCAGGCGGCATTGCACGCCTGCCACCGATGCCCGGAGATGATCCCGCCCGTGGTCACCGGCCAGCCGGTACTTTCCCCTGTTATTGCCATTGGTCAGGCGCCAGGCGAGCGGGAAGGGCCGGCGGGCAAGCCCTTTGCCTGGACCGCCGGCAAAACCTTGTTCAAATGGTTTTCATCCATCGGTGTGGACGAAGAGCGGTTCCGTTCCCACATTTACATGGCGGCGGTGTGCCGCTGTTTTCCAGGGAAGAACCCCAAGGGGGGTGACCGGGTGCCCAGTCGGGAGGAGATCGTCCGATGCCGCTACTGGCTGGAGCGGGAGTTTCGGCTGCTTCAGCCTCGCCTGGTGATTCCCATCGGCAAGTTGGCCATTGCCGAGACCATGAAGGTGCAACGGCTGGCCGATGTGGTGGGCAAGGCGTTCGAGCGGGAGCTGTTCGGCGTGGCGGTGACCGTAATACCCCTGCCTCACCCCTCCGGCGCCTCCACTTGGCACCGCACCGAGCCGGGCCGTTCGCTGCTGGTGCGGGCGTTGCGGCTCATCGAGGCGCACCCAGCCTGGCGGGAGGCTGTGGTTACTTGAGGAGCGCGGCGTAAAGGGCGGTGATGTAGTTCATCTGGTTGAGAATGTTCTCCATTGAACGCATCACCAGGGAGGGGATGTAGTCGCCTTTGATTCGCTTGCTCACCTTGAAGGTGCGCCAGTCCTGCTCCACTTTGGCCAGCGCTTCGTTGATCTCGGAAGTGTTTTGGGGCGCGTTTTTGAGGGTGTCCAGCGCGTTGCTGAATTCGGCCACCGCCTTGTTCATCTCTTCGTCATATTCGGGCTTGTCGAAGCCCCATGTCTTGTAGGCGTAATACTTGGCGATGCGCTGCGAAAGCATCCGCTGACGCCCGGAGATGTTGACCAGCCGGCCTGTTTTGGTGCCGGACCGTTGCTCCAGCAGCAGCACGAACTGGTGTGATTTGGCCAGGACTTTTTCCGATAGTGCCATCACGTCGAGTGCTTTGTCGCGGGAAGGGTTTTGCATCGCCAGCGCTCGATATCTTCTCCACAACCGGGCCACCTGGGCGATGGTGGCCTTTTCCTCGTGGGTTTTGGCGAACGCGGCCAGCTCGTTGAGCTGCTTCTGGAACAGATCCACCGCCTTTTTCAGTTGAATGCGAGCGGAGAGCACATGCTTGGCGCCCACCATGGCGTAGGCCTTGGCGATGCGCTGTGAAAGCATCCGCTGGCGCCCGGCCTTGTTGATGGCCTCGCCCATGGTGAGCGGCGGCTGGCTCGCGGGAAAATTGGTGGGCCTGCCCCTGGCCAGCCGGGAAGGGGCCGCGGGCAGTTGGCCCGCGAGAAGAAGCAGCAGGAACAGTAACAGAAACCCACGCTTGGCGCGGGAGAGACGATTAATTGTCATGGGCAGCATGCGAACGGTTCCCAAAAAGTGCGTCAACTTTTTGACAGTATTTGAAGAAAACCGCCCGGTCTTCTTTGATGCCGTTCACGAAAACGGCGATCAGTAGGAAACAGTCGCGCCCTCTTCCAAACCAAGAAAGCCCCGCGTGACCACCCGCTGACCGGCGTTGAGCCCTTCCAGAATCTCCACCCGGTTGCCAAACCGGTAGCCGCTGCGTACCGGCTGGCGTTTGACCTTGCCCTCTTCCACCAGATAGAGATATTCGCCGTGACGGTCCACCCTTAATGCGGAAAAGGGCACCAGCAGCCGGGGTCTGGGGGGCGTGGTGAGGTGAACGCGAACGAAATCGCCGGCGCGGGCGTTTTTAAGGGGCGGGGCGAAGAGCGCTTCCACCTGGCCCAAGCGGCTGGTTTCGTCCACCAGTGGAAAAATCTGCACAATTTTCGCGTTGGCGCGCTGGTCGCCCCAGGTGACCTCCACCTTTTGTCCGATGGAAAGCTCGGCCAGCAGGGGGCCGTCCAGGTGAAAGCGAACCGCCAGAGAGGCGGGATCGGCGAGGGTGAGGAGGTGGGTGTTGAGAGACTCCACGTCGCCGGGATCGGCAAGCCGTTCCACCAGGATGCCATCGAAAGGGGCGGTGACCCTGGCATGGGAGAGACGGGTGGTGGCGATGGCCAGCTCGGCGCGGGCCATCTCCAGTTCGGTGCGCGCCTGGATCACCTGATCGCTGGAGGCGGCGTTTGTTCGCAGCAGCTTTTCCAGCCGCGTCAGGCTGCGCTGCTTGAGTCTTACCTGTGCCTCGGCCTTGCGCTTTTCGGCCTCGAGCAGACGGCTGTCCAGTTGCAGCAGCAGGGCGCCCTTGGGCACACGGTCGCCTTCGTCCCAGGGCAGCTTTTCAATGCGGCCCTCTTCCTGGTTGTAAACCCGGAAAAGATTCCGATAGACCAGGGTGCCCGGTCGTTCAAGCGTAATCCCTACTGGGCGCTGCTCGGCCACGGCGGTTCTGACTACCTGGGGCGGGGTGCTGCGTTCCTTGCTCCAGGCATAACCGCCGGCCGCGAGCATCGCCAGAAACCAGGCCAGCACCCGTTTCATGAGCCTGCCGAAATGTCAGTCATAACGGTAGTGCTTCACTTTGCGCTTGATGTTGCGTTGGTAGCAGATGGCCTCCACCTGCCAGTCAATCCCTTTCAGGGGGATGTCGGGATAGCGGTCGTTGAGGGCCACCAGCCGTTCGCCCTTTTCGTCGTTGCGGTATTGACGGAACCAGCGGGTGCCTTCCACCATGGCCATGATGTACATGCCGTCCTTGCACACCTGCGAGCGTTCGAGAACGATGATGCACTGGTCGGGAAACTCCGGCTCCATGCTGTCACCCAGTACCATGAGGGCGAAAGGCTCGTTGTAGCTGCAATCGCTGAGGGACTCCTCGATCGCTTTCCTCGCGTCGTCTTCAGTCTGCATCTGCTATCATCCCATTTCGTTGCGGGGGTTGAAAATCCCGTATATTCAATAAGTTATTTTGTACCTGAGTATATCATGGTTCACCACCACGGGGTGCCGCCCCAGGTCCACAAGAACCGCCGCGACTGGCACAACCTGCGCGCCATGCTGCCCTACCTGTGGGAGTTCCGCGGGCGGGCGCTGTTCGCGCTCCTGAGCCTGGTGCTGGCCAAGGTGGCCAACGTGGGGGTGCCCCTGGCGCTGAAGGAGATCGTCGACGCCCTGGAGCGCCAGCCGGGCCGGGTGCTGGTGCTGCCGGTGGCGCTGCTGGCCGGTTACGGCCTGCTCAAGCTCTCCGCCAGCCTCTTCAACGAGCTGCGCGACATCGTCTTCGCCAAGGTGCGCTACCGCGCCATGCGCCGTCTCTCCACCCGGGTGCTGTCCCACCTCCACGAGCTGTCGTTGCGCTTCCACCTGGAGCGCCAGACCGGCGCCATCTCGCGCGATCTGGAGCGGGGCACCCGCTCGGTCTCCCAGATCCTCAACTACATGGCTTTCAGCATCCTGCCCATCCTGGTGGAGTTCTCCCTGGTGGGTACCGTCCTGGTGACCCGGTACGACCCGGTCTTCACCTTCATCACCTTCGGCGCGGTGGTGGTCTATGCGCTGGTGACCTTTGCCATCACCGAGTGGCGCATGGACTTTCGCCACCACATGAACCGTCTGGAGTCGGAGGCCAACAGCCGCGCCCTGGACAGCCTCATCAACTATGAGACGGTGAAGTACTTCGGCAACGAGAAGCTGGAGGTGGCGCGCTTCGACCAGATGCTGGGTGACTGGGAACAGTGGGCGGTGAAGAGCCAGACCTCCATGTCGCTGCTCAACTTCGCCCAGGGGGCGGTGATCGCCGCCGGGGTGACCCTCATCATGTTTTTCGCCGCCCACCAGGTGACCACCGGCGCCATGTCCATCGGCGACTTGGTGCTGGTCAACGCCTTTCTGTTGCAGCTCTTCATTCCCCTGGGTTTTCTCGGCATCGTCTATCGCCAGATCAAGTACGCACTGGCGGACATGGATCTGATCTTCAAGCTGTTGGAACGGCAACC
>JALVUB010000218.1 GCA_027023915.1 Sedimenticola sp. | reverse complement strand
TAGTCTGAAAATCCGACAACTTTTTGACCCTTGGAAGAGTCCTTGTTTAACGAGCGACGAATAAGCATTCGCGTTATTTAACCAAATCGCCTTATCGTTTAACAACAAGCCCGCCGGAACAGCACCGCACCGAATACAGTGGTTTGGGAGCGACCGGCACCCGCTGGCTCACAGAGCATCCTCCAACAGCTTCTCGGCATCCGGCACCCGCAGCTCGCCGGAGATGAGTTTGGGGAGGAGGGTGTCGCGGAGGATCGATAGAGTTTCCGATTCAGAATTATTCTTGTGAAATTTATCGTATAAGGCGACAGTTGCTTCGTGAAACAGCTTTAGCACCTGTTCATCTGAAATCACGCATTTTGTATCTGCAACAACATTTGGGCGCACGGCAGGATAGGCTGCGCCATCAGCCAAGCGGGCTAAGCGAGTTATGTTTTCTTCGTTTGTCGCCTGAAGATAAACATATTCACGAAACACCGCAGACTTCGGGCTAAGAACGGCAAATCCTGTGCTTCCGGTTAGAATGTTAGGCGTCTCTCCTACCATGGCGTAAGATTTGTTTGCAGGGCGCACTACGCCAATAATGGTATCACCGGGTTTCAATATTCTGCGTGCTCGACTGGGCGCATCTTGTTTGTTAAAATTTTTCACCGATTCGATAATACCGAATTTTGTATTAGACAAATCGACATATAAAATTTCGTCCGGCAGAGTTTTTTGGTTCCAGCTATCCGAATTTAACTCCGCAAGGTCAGCTAATATTCCAACCTCCCACCCCTCCGGAATCGGCCCCAGCTCGGAGTCCTGGAAGCGATCAGGGAACTGGCGCAGGATCTCTTCGGGCAGGCGCAGGGCGTCGGGGTTGTCGCGGTGGTGGGCGGCGCGTTGGGCGAATTTTTCGGGTACGGGGTTGCTGGCGCGCAGGGCGTTGACCACCACCGGGTCGAAGTCGATGAACCAGCTCTTGAACAGCGCCTGGGCCATGGCCTCCAGTGTGCGGTTCATCTGCCGGTTCAACTCGATCTTGTCGTCAAGCGTGCCGAGGATGTGGGCGATGGCGCGTTGTTCTTCTAATGGTGGGATTGGAAGTGTAATTACAGACAATGTTTGTTTGTTAAAACCAGATTGCGCGCTCCTCGCCCCAGAAGCCAAAAGTGGGCCTTGGAAGTATTTCGATTTAAGTAGATAAAAAATAAATTGCTTGTGTAATTTTTTGTTGTCAACTTTTGCTAATGCAACATTGTATGCGCCTTCTAGCCCTTTGCAAATACGCCCAAGTGCTGCACCATAACGCGCGATGAGAACATCATCTGTTTTGCATTTTCTCCATTTTTTTGAATCTGGGATATATGTTTTATGTTCGTCAGTATCGAAATCTCTTATTTGAACTAGACGCACATAGCCCTCTTTCGGATGATCAATAAATTCTGATGCTGGGGGCTGCGTGCCGCCCTTGACGTCCATTACATCTGTGAACCATTCCCAGCGCCAACCAGGTGGCAACCTAAATAGCTCTTTTGTTAGCGAATCTCTCTGGTCACTCCCCATACCCTAACACCTCCAGATTCTTCTTGATGGTCGCTTCCAGCTTGCTCGCCTTGTCGAACTGCTCGAAAAGCTGTGCGGTCAGTTCGGCCATCCTTTCTTCGAAGGGGATACCGTCGTCCTCCACCTCCTCGGCGCCCACATAGCGGCCGGGAGTGAGCACGTAGCCATGACCCTTGATCTCGTCCAGTGTGGCGGATTTCCACCAGCCGGGCTTGTCTTCGTATTCGCCGCCTTCGCTTCGCCAGGCATGATAGACGCCTGCGATGGTGTCGATCTCTTCCGGGGTCAGTTCCCGGTGTACCCGGTCCACCAGTCGGCCCATGCGGCGGGCGTCGATGAAGAGCGTCTTGCCGCTGCGGTCGCGGTAACCTCGTTTGGGATCGGCCTTCTTGTTGCGGGTGAGAAACCAGAGGCAGACCGGGATCGGGGTGGTGTAGAAGAGCTGGCCCGGCAGGGCGATGATGCAGTCCACCAGGTCGTCCTCGATGATCCCCTTGCGGATGGCCAGCTCGGCCTTGGTGGCGGTGGACATGGAGCCGTTGGCCATGACGAAGCCGGCGATGCCGTTGGGGCCGAGGTGGTGGACGAAGTGCTGGATCCAGGCGTAGTTGGCGTTGCCCGCCGGCGGCACGCCGTATTTCCAGCGCACGTCATCCCTGAGGCGCTCGCCGCCCCAGTCGGACATGTTGAAGGGCGGATTGGCGAGGATGTAGTCGGCCTTGAGATCCTTGTGCAGGTCGTTGTGGAAGCTGTCGGCCTGGTGGGGGCCGAGGTCGGCGTCGATGCCGCGGATGGCGAGGTTCATCCTCGCCAGCTTCCAGGTGGTGGGGTTGGACTCCTGGCCATAGACGGCGATATCGCCCAGCCGGCCGCCGTGCTCCTCGACGAACTTTTCGCTCTGCACGAACATGCCGCCGGAACCGCAGCAGGGGTCGTACACCCGGCCCCGGTAGGGCTCGATCATCTCCACCAGCAGTTGCACCACGCACTGGGGGGTGTAGAACTCGCCGCCTCCCTTGCCCTCGGCGGCGGCGAAGCGGCCGAGAAAGTATTCGTAAACCCGGCCCAGGGGGTCACGCACGCCGGATTCTTTCGCCTTCAAGTCAATGTCGCCCACCAGCTTGACCAGCTCGCCGAGGCGGGTCTTGTCCAGGGTGGGCCGGGAATAGTCCTTGGGCAGCACGCCCTTGAGGCTGGGGTTTTCCCGCTCGATGGCGGTCATGGCCTCGTCAATCACCTTGCCGATGACAGGCTGGGGCGCCTGGGCCTGGATCTTCTCCCAGCGGGCCTCGGGCGGCACCCAGAAGATGTTGTCGGCCAGGTATTCGTCGCGGTCTTCGGGGTCGGTGTATTCGGTCTCCGCCGTGGCGGCCAGCTCGTCGTATTTGTGCTGGAAGGCGTCGGAGATGTACTTGAGGAAGATCAGCCCCAGCACCACGTGCTTGTACTCGGAAGCGTCCATGTGGCCGCGCAGCTTGTCGGCCATCTCCCACAGCTTGCTCTCGAAGCCCAGGTTGGCGCCGTTGTTGGCCTTGCTCATTCCTTAACCTCTCAAGGGACTGACCGGATGGCGGAATCGTTGCGATCATACGCCAGCGGCCCTTCCCCGGAAAAGGCAACGGGATGAGCTTCGCTGTTCAAAAGGGGTGGCGCGGCACGGAAAAATGTTATCCAATCACGCACAGCGCGCGTTGTTATCCAGCCAGTACAACCGAAAACCAACAAGGGGGAACCCGCCATGTCCGAAGAAGCCTTCTATCCCGTTCCCGGGGAGTTCGCCGCCAACGCCAATGTCACCGCCGAGCAGTACGAGGCGATGTACCGCCGCTCGGTGGAGGATCCGGAAGGGTTCTGGGCGGAGCAGGCCGAGAAGTACATCACCTGGTTCGAGAAGTGGGACAACGTCCTCGACTGGGACTACAAGGACGAGATCCGCATCCGCTGGTTCGAGAACGGCAAGCTCAACGCCTGCTACAACTGTCTCGACCGTCACCTTGAGAGCCGCGGCGACCAGACCGCCATCATCTGGGAGGGCGACGATCCCGGCGAGGACCGCCACATCACCTACCGCGAACTGTACGAGGAGGTGTGCAGGTTCGCCAACGTGCTCAAGAGCCGGGGCGTGAAGAAGGGGGACCGGGTGGCCATCTACATGCCCATGATCCCCGAGGCGGCGGTGGCCATGCTGGCCTGCGCCCGCATCGGCGCCATCCACTCGGTGGTCTTCGGCGGCTTCTCCCCCGACTCCCTGAAGGACCGCATTCTCGACTCCGACTGCCAGACGGTGATTACCGCCGACCAGTCCATCCGTGGCGGCAAGAAGGTGCCGCTGAAGGCCAACGCCGACGAGGCGCTGGAGAGCTGTCCCAACGTCCACACCTGCGTGGTGGTGCGCCGCGGCGGCGAGGCCATCGACTGGCACGACGGGCGCGACATCTGGTACCACGAAGCAATGGAAGGGGCCTCCGCCGACTGCCCGGCGGAACCCATGGACGCCGAGGACCCGCTCTTCATCCTCTACACCTCCGGCTCCACCGGCAAGCCGAAAGGGGTGCTGCACACCACCGGCGGCTACATGGTCTATGCGGCCATCACCCACAAGCTCACCTTCGACTACCACGAGGGCGAGATCTTCTGGTGTACCGCCGACGTGGGCTGGGTCACCGGCCACACCTACATCGTCTATGGCCCCCTGGCCAACGGCGCCATTTCGATGATGTTCGAGGGCATCCCCACCTACCCCGACGCCTCCCGCTTCTGGCAGGTGGTGGACAAGCACAAGGTGAACATCTTCTACACCGCGCCCACCGCCATCCGCGCCCTCATGGCCTGCGGCGACGAGATGGTGAAGAAGACCTCGCGCGCCAGCCTGCGGCTGCTGGGCACCGTGGGCGAGCCCATCAACCCCGAGGCCTGGGAGTGGTACTACAAGGTGGTGGGCGACAGCCGCTGCCCCATCGTGGACACCTGGTGGCAGACCGAGACCGGCGGCCACCTGATCACCCCCCTGCCGGGCGCCCACGGCCTCAAGCCCGGCTCGGCCAGCCGCCCCTTCTTCGGCATCCAGCCGGGGTTGATGGACGACCAGGGCAACGAGCTGGAGCCGCCCAACCGCGGCAACCTTGTTATCAAGTTCCCCTGGCCGGGCCAGATGCGCACCGTGTACGGCGACCACAAGCGCTTCAAGGAGACCTACTTCTCCACCTACCCCGGCTACTACTTCACCGGCGACGGCGCGCGCTGCGACGAGGACGGCTACTGGTGGATCACCGGCCGGGTGGACGACGTGCTCAACGTCTCCGGCCACCGCCTGGGCACCGCCGAGATCGAATCGGCCCTGGTGCTCCATCCCAAGGTGGCCGAGGCGGCGGTGGTGGGCTTCCCCCACCCCATCACCGGCCAGGGCATCTATGCCTACGTGACTCTCATGGCCGGCGAGGAGGGTACCGACGAGCTGAAGCAGGAGCTGGTGGACCTGGTGCGCAAGGAGATCGGCCCCATCGCCAAGATCAACTTCATCCAGTGGGCGCCGGGCCTGCCAAAAACCCGCTCGGGCAAGATCATGCGCCGCATCCTGCGCAAGATCGCCGCCAACGAGCTGGACAACCTGGGCGACACCACCACCCTGGCCGACCCCTCGGTGGTGGATCACCTCATCGAGAACCGGCTCAACCGCTGAGGCTCATCATCGGGAACCTCGATTTTTTCGAGGTGCCCTATCGTAGGTCGGGCTTCAGCCCGACACCAGGAGACACCGACAGCCCAACCTGTCGGACTGAAGTCCGACCTACGGCAGTTGGTCGCGGCAGGGACGCCGATCCGACGGAAGCCCGTCCTCGCGCCGAACGATGCTTCCGCCCCCATCTGTGGGTCGGGCTTCAGCCCGACAATGACGCTGTTTTCGGCCAGCATCCAGGCGGCTTGTCGGACTGAAGTCCGACCCACGGCAGAGCCCGTGGACGCCTTGCGGTTGAACCCGGCATCTGCTACACAGGAACCATGACCGCCCCAGCCGAACGCAAGGCCCGCTACGAGGATCTTTTCGACCTGCCGGAAAACC
>JALVUB010000217.1 GCA_027023915.1 Sedimenticola sp. | reverse complement strand
CGAGTCTCCTTGTCAGGGGATGGCCTTGCCTGGATTGAGAATAGCATTGGGATCGAACTGGCGCTTGATCGCCCGCATCAGTTCCAACGTGGGTTCGTCGATCTCCCGGGACACGAAAGGCCGTTTCACCAGGCCGATGCCGTGTTCGCCGGAAAGTGTGCCGCCGAGAGCAAGGACCAGGTCGAACAGTTGATCCAGGCACTGTTCGGCGGCCCGGTGTTGCCGTGGGTCGTCGGGGTCGATAAGCAGGTTTACGTGGATGTTGCCGTTGCCGGCGTGGCCGAAGTTGACGATGGTGATGTCGTGCTCCCGGCCCAGCTCATCCAGCCCGCCGATAAGATCGGGGATGCGTGACACCGGCACCACCACGTCTTCATTGATCTTTTTCGGCGCCACCTTGCGCAATGCGGGGGAGAGAGCCTTGCGGGTGCGCCAGAGCCGGGCCACCTGCTCCCGGTTTTGCGCCACCTCCACCGCAATGCAGCCTTCCACCCGGGCGGTGGCGGCTACCGCATCGATGGCGGCCGGGAGGGCATCCGGGTTCTCTTCCAATTCGATCATCAGCAGGGCGCCAGCCTCCGCAGGCACGCCGGGATCGGAGAAGTCCCGCACCATGCGCAGTGAACCGCCGTCCATGAACTCCAGGGCGGAGGGGGTGACGGGCTGCGCCATGATGGCGGAGACGGCGCGGGCGGCGGCGTGAATGTCTCGGTAGAGCGCTTGCAAGGTGGCGCGCGCGCCCGGCAGCGGCGTGAGCTTCAACGTGGCCTCGGTGATGATGGCCAGGGTGCCCTCGGAGCCGATGATGAGGCGGGTGAGGTCGTAACCCACCACTCCCTTGGTGGTGCGCACCCCGGTGTGGAGCACGCGGCCATCGCCGGTGACCGCTACCAGCCCCAGTGTGTTCTCGCGGCAGGTGCCGTACTTCACCGCCCGTGGTCCGGCGGCATTGCAGGCCAGGTTGCCGCCAATGGTGCAGACCGCGCTGCTGGTGGGGTCGGGCGGCCAGAAAAAGCCCGCTTGTCCCGCCGCCTGCTGCAACGCCTGATTGGCGAGCCCCGGCTCCACCCGTGCCAGCCGGTTGGCCGGGTCCAGCTCCAGCAGCCGGTTCATGCGCTCGAAGGAGACGACGATGCCGCCGGCCACGGGAACGGCGGCGCCGGCGGTGCCGGTGCCGCGACCGCGACAGGTCAACGCAATGCTTTCCTCGCTGCAAAAGCGGGCCAGCTCGGCCAGCTGTTCAGTGGCGCGCGGAAAGACCACCGCTTGCGGCGCATGGCGCTGTTGGCTGTTGTCGTAGCCGTAGGTGGTGAGAGCCGCTGGATCGAGAAGGAGGTCTTCGGCGGCGAAGATGCGGCGCAGGGGGGCTTTCAGGCGCCCGCTCAATTCAGCCTTCCGTCCCCAGCAGCAGGCTGTCCACCAGGTCGCAAAGGCAGTGGATGCAGAGCAGGTGGACCTCCTGAATGCGGGCGGTGGAGTCGCTGTCGGCGCGCAGCTCCACATCGTCATCGCCCAGCAGGGTGGCGATGCGGCCGCCGTCTCGCCCGGTGAGGGCGATCACTTCCATCTGTTGCTCCTTGGCGGCTTCCACGGCCCGAACCACGTTGGGGGAGTTGCCACTGGTGCTGATGGCCAACAGCAGATCGCCGGGGTGGCCCAGGGCCGCAACCTGCTTGGAGAACACCTCTTCATAGGCGTAGTCGTTGGCGATGGAGGTGAGCGTGGAACTGTCGGTGGTGAGGGCGAAGGCGGGCAGGCCGGGCCGCTCGCGCTCGAAGCGGTTGAGCATCTCGGAGGAGAAATGCTGGGCGTCGGCGGCGGAACCGCCGTTGCCGCAGCTCATCACCTTGCCGCCGGCCAACAGGCTCTCCACCACAAGATTGGCGGCGCGGGCCAGTGGCCCGGCCAACAGGGTTTGACAACGGCGTCTGGTTTCCAGGCTCTCCTGGAAGAGGCGCTGAACGCGGGCTTCTAGGTTCAAGGCAGGTCTGTCCGGCAGCAGGTCAAAATGCGTTTTGAATCCATTGGATGTCGCCTTTGGCGTCGATGCCGATTATATCGAAGCGGCAGGGCGGCGTCCGCTCCAACCGTTGCAGATAGTGCTCGGCGGTAAGACGCAGCCGGCGCTGCTTGGCGGCGGTCACCGATTCGGCGGCGGAGCCGAAGTTCTTGTTGCCGCGGTAGCGTACTTCCACGAATACCAGGGTTTCGGCGTCACGCATCAACAGATCGATTTCGCCAGCCTTGCAGCGGTAGTTTTGGAGCACGAATCGAAGCCCCCGCTTCTCCAGCCAGGCGCGGGCCCGGGCTTCGGCGTCGTCACCTTGCCGAAGATGACGGGGGCGGAGCCGCTTCATCTGTCGTGTTGGTGTCCGAACCGCCGGCTGGCAGCCAGTTGTCGGGGTCGATCTCATCCGGCTGCGGAGTAGGCCCCAAAACCGCCACCGGTTCGCCCAGCGAGACCCAGGTCAGTCTGCGGTGGATCACCCCGCGCTCGTCAAGAGAGAGCCGGCCGGTGGCGCCGATCATCTCTTCACTGCGGGAAGTGGCCAGACGGTTCAGCTCATGAGTCAGGCGGTAGGCGTCCATCCCCATGGCAATGAGGCGGGCATAATGGTGAAACTGACGCGGGAAAAGCTCTTTGGCCTGCTGGGACGAGAGCGGCAGGTTGCTCTGGTCGTCGCTTTCCACCAGCCAGGGGATCTCCGGCACCATCACGCCGCGCAGATCGAGGGCCTCCTGGTGAGTAAGGCCGCCTCCCCAGGCGCGGGATTGGGCCAGTACCGGCAAGTGGGTGCCATGATGGAACTGAACCATCGGGCGGAGCTGCAACACATCGCTTTTACGACCGATGATGTAAACAAAATCCACTGGCAGCTTTGGATTGAAAGGCAGTCTTTTCCCCTCCTTCTTTTCCAGCCTTTCGTGCGCAGCCTCGAGGCTGGCAACCCCCAGCAGGCGGGCGACCACGGGGGAGTAATCCCGTTTGTCGGAGTGGTAGGGCTGGGCACGAAGATCGCCGCGCCCGAGAGTAAGCCATGCGGACTGGAAGGCGCGCGCAACCCTTTTTCCGGAAGCGTTGTCGGGATAGAGAATGCCAGGGCGGCCAAGGCCCATGCTGGCGGCCCAAAGGGCGGCCTGACGGGCCTCTTCCTCGGGTGACAAGGCGTATTGATAGAGCGATTCCGGGGGCGCCGTGTCAGTGGAGACATGGTTCAAGGCCAGCACGGTGAGGGGAAGTTTGCCGGCGCGCGCCAGTTGAAGGACGTTGTTTTTGATAAGGGGCCCCAACACCATCTGGGTTCCCTGCCGGGCGAGTTGGTTGATGAGTGGCCAGATCTGGTCGGGGTCGCTGCTGTCGTGGAACTCCAGCACCGGCCTGGTATCCGCCGGATCGTCATACCAGGCTGCCAGCAGGCCGGATCTCAACGCGGCGGCCGCTTTTTTGAACCTGCCGCTTTGGGGCAGCAACACTGCCAGGCGCGCTACCTGCTCCGGTGCCAACTGCCGCTGTTGCTCGAACCAGTGGGCCAGAAGATCAGGCAGGGCGGGATGGCTGGGATGGCGTTTTTTCCACTCCTGAAAGGGCTGCTGTAGCTGTTCCGGTTGGCGGGCGAACCTGGCGGCCAGCCCGGCCAGTTCCCTCCAGCCGAGCGTGGTGGCGTCGTCAGGCAGGTTCTTTTCCAGATCGGTGGCGGGAATGCGGGTCATCAGAGAGAGAATCTCCAGTTGCGTCCGCAACCGCTGGTCCTGACCCTTGAGCAGTGGGTCCAGTTGCAGCAGATCGCGCAGCTTGGCCAGACTGTCTCCTTGCAGATCGTGGGCTTGCGCCAGAAGCCCGAGCGCGCGACGGGGTAGATCCTCTTCGCCTTGCTTCAGCACCGGTTGCAGCAGTGATATAGCCGCTGCCGCATCTTTTCTTTTCAGCGCCAGCCTTGCCCGGAGCAACTGATAACGTAAAAGCGCCTGGCCTTTGAATACCTTGGGGTCGAGGCGTTCCAGCAGCGCTTTGCCCTTGTCTTCCTCACCCGCCTGCAGCAGACTGTCCGCCGCCATCAGGCGGTAGAGATTCCGTTTCTCACCCTTGGCGTGTTGGGCCAAAGCGAGATAGAGATCGGCCGCGGATTCAAAACGGCCCTGCTGGAAAAAACGGTTGGCGTGCCGGGCCTGGGCGTCCACCGGCGAAGGTGGCGCGCTGGCGCACCCCGCCAGCAACAGCACCAGCAATACAGCAAGCAGGCGATACATCATCCTTGGTGTAATTAAGGGGATAGGTTTGGAAGAAGGGGCGAGTATCCGATGAGCCAGCAGCCAGTGTCAAACAGGGCCGGTGTTCTCTACGTGGTGGCCACGCCCATCGGCAATTTGGGCGATCTTTCGCCCCGCGCCGTGGAGGTGCTGCGGGCGGTGGACTGGATCGCCGCCGAGGACACCCGCCACAGCGGACGGCTGTTGCGCCACTTTGGTATCGGCAGGCCCTTGCTTTCCCTGCACGAGCACAACGAATCGAAAGCGCTGGAGAAGGTGGTCGGCCACCTGGAAGCGGGCCGTTCGGTTGCTTTGATCTCCGACGCCGGCACCCCTCTGGTCAGCGATCCCGGCTTTCCCCTGGTGCGCGAGTGCCGCCGCCGTGGCCTGCGCGTGTCCCCTGTTCCCGGCCCCAGCGCCCTGGTGGCGGCCCTGAGCGCCTGCGGCCTGCCGGCGGATCACTTCTGCTTTCACGGCTTCCCGCCACGGCAGCCGGCGGCGCGGCGCGAGCGGCTGGGTGAGCTCAGGTCACAGCGGGTCACGCTGGTCTTCTACGAGTCTTCTCACCGCATCGCCGCCTCCCTTGCCGACATGGCCGAGGTGCTGGGCGGCGACCGTCCGGCCTGCGTCGCCCGCGAGCTGACCAAGCGGCACGAGGAGTTCCTTCACGGCAGCCTGGAGGAGCTGGCGCGGCTGGTGGCCGATGATCCCGACCGCCAACGCGGCGAGTTCGTGGTGGTGGTGGGCGCCGCGCCGAAAGTGGCTGGGTCGCCCGCCGCCCTGGAGCGCGACGAGCTGCTGCGCATTCTTCTCGAAGAGCTGCCGCTCAAGCAGGCCGTCGCCCTCGCCGCCCGCCTCACCGGCGGCAAGAAAAACGAGCTCTACCAGAGGGCGTTGGCGATGAAAAAGTAGAAGCCGGGGACGACCTTGCATTTTTTGCGCAACCCGGTGAAATATGGGGCCGAAGGATTCGGAATGGCAGGAGGATTAAGGATGCGTTGGACCATAACCCTGTTGCTGTTTCTCTTTTTGAACATTTCCCTGGGCCTTGCCGCCGGTATCGAGGGCGCCGCGGAGCGGCGGGGTTTCGAGCCGGGTGAGCAGCCCCTGTTCCAGACCCATCTCTCCAGGTGTCCCGTGGGCGAGTTCGCGCCGGGCGTTTCCGTGCCCAGGGGCGGCTACGAGTGCGCCCGCTTCCACGACCGAATCTGGCTGCGGCCGCAGACTGCGGGCACCGTGCTTGTGATTCCTTTACCGAAGCCGGCGCAAGGCGATTTTTCGCTGGAGTTCCCTGTTTGGCTGGCCGAGGACGGCTGCGCCTTCACGGAGTTCCGCCTGCATGGCGCGACCCATCCGCCTCAATGGGGCAGTGATGCCTTTGCTC
>JALVUB010000216.1 GCA_027023915.1 Sedimenticola sp. | reverse complement strand
AACAAACGCGGCGAAACCGTTTTCGACATGGCGCGCGGCTTTCGTAACAGCGAATGCCTGCAGTTGCTGAAAGCGGCCGTCGAGAAAAAATAGACCGGCGAACGAGCCGCCGGCAACAACGGCCCCATCGGAAACTTCCATGGGGCCGTTTTTCAAAAGCCTTTCTGATTTTTGTTTCAGCGCAACTTTGCCGGGCGCCAGCTGCGGTCGTAACCGGTAATGTCCGGGTTGTGCCACCCTTCCGGCGCCACCGGATGATCGGGCTTCAGGTTGGAGAGGTAGGACATGATCGCCACCTGCTCGCTTGAAGTGATGTTTTGAATCTGTTCCTGCATCTTCTTGTTGGCGTTTCGCCGGTAGCCGTTGCGGATCCAGTTGAACTGTCTCATCAGATAGCTGTAGTGTTGGCCCTGGATGCGGGGGGCGTGGCGCTTGGGATCACCCTCGCCGCGATCGCCATGACAGTCGGCGCAGAGCTTCTGGTAGAGCTTTTTCCCCTCTTCGATACGCAACGCAAAGCCCCTTTCATTGCGCGGACTCATGGGAAGCTGGGAAACATAGGCGGCCACGTCGGCGATGTCTTGCGGCCCGGTCAGCACCCGAGGTGTAACAAAAGCGTTCATGATGGGGTTGTCTCTGTTGCCGGCGCGAAAATCGGCGAGCTGCTTGATGATGACATCCTTGAGCTGACCCGCGATTTCTGGATATCCGCTTGCGGGCACGCCCCACCCCTCGGGGCCGTGGCAGGTGGAACAGATTCGTCTGAACAGTCTGCGGCCGTTGTCGATGTCCGGTTTCAGCCTCAGTGCCTTTTCGAACTCCTTGAGGTGGGGTGGGGCGATCTTTTTGAACGCTTCCGCCTGCACGCCACCGGTTGCCACCGCTCCGGCCAGCAATGCCACCACAAACCGTTTTCTGGGAGTGAAGTGAGTCATGCAAATCTCCTTTGGCATCTGTCGGTTGTTGCGTGATTTCGGTTGCTTCTGTCGAAAATTACACAGTATCCGCGCGGCCATCGCAAAGGCATTGATTCAGGTCATGAAGTCGTTCAATAAGTGTTTTTATTAATAAATCATAATGTTCTAAATATATGTTTGTACAAGAAAAATTTGACCGCGAATGGGCTTGGTGGTAGTTTTAGGCCTCCGAAATCTCGCGCTTGAAGAACTTAACAGAGGAGGCGAATTTTGGAGGGGGATGCCGCCAATTGGGACGGTGGCATCAAAAATTCGTAAACCGTGCCTTCGGCTGGAAGTCTTTTGGTCCTGACCGGAGGATCCTTTTCTCTAACTAAAGAGGGGGAAACAACATGAAGAAGGCTCTGTCAGCGGCCATTGTGGCCGCGCTGGCGGCGAGCGCCTGTACCACGCAGGGGCCGGCCGCCGAAAAGCAGGCAGCCAAGGCTGAGCCCAGTCATGCGCCCGTGGTTCCTGCTGGACCCAAGGCGTACGGTGGGCCAAAGGTGGCGGCCGACACCCATAAACCGAAAAACGACTACAACATCACCATCAACTATGAGTTGGGGATGCACTGCACCGGCTTCGATTTCAGCTACTGCTGCGTGCTGCCGCCCTACAACTCAGTTCAGTCCCAGGTCATCAAGACCGCTCGCGGCAAGAAGAAATACCCCGAGCTGCTTGAGGCCGACGAGAAGGACCCCTCCGTGGTCGTGGACGGCAAGAAACGCTTCAAGCTGGCCTACGGCTTCAAGGACAACACCTACTCCGAGGGCAACAAGCTCAAGTATTGGGACGTGCCTTATGACGTCAATGGTGACGGCAAGTATGGCAAGAACGAAAACGTTGGCAACGCCTACTGGACCCACTTGTACGTGTACAAGGATCTGAAGGGCACCAACCCCAAGCATACCAGCGCCGACAAGGAGAAGCTCTTCGTGGGCTTGCAGATTCCGGTGCCGAAGGATATGGGGCCCGCCGGCGCTGCCGTGCCCAGTCCGTTGAGTGGTGGTCATCTGCACTACACCGGCAAGAAGGGCACCATCGTTTATACCAAGTCGCCGGTGCTGGACAACGTGCCCATCGTGCTCACCAACCCGGGTATCTGGGATGCGCTGGGCCTGCCGCTGACGCCCTTCAGCGACCGCACCGCGGCGCGTGACATCCTCACCCTGGTGGAGAGCGACATCCAGCCCTTCCAGGAGAACTGGGTGAGCTTGGTGGATGCCGACACCGGCAAGCCGGTGCTCGACAGTCACACCGGCAAGCCGATCACCTTCATCGGCACCAACCCCATTGACGTTCCCAACTGTGCCAACTGCCACAGCAACGAGAACGCCAACGGCAAGAAGTACCAGCTCTACAAGCAGGAGCGGGCCTTCTGGAAGAGCCTGGGCGCGTCGGACTGGATTGCCAACCTGAAGGCGACCTCCATCTCCATCCTGCAGATTCATGATGACAAGAACGGCACCGACTTCCTGAAGCACTACAATCCGGCCAGCCGTTCCACCATGAACCGGCTGGGTCGTGATCCCATCCTGTGCCAGAAGTGTCACGCCGACAACGTGATCGCGGTGCTCTCCTCCAAGACCTACAAGGGCAAGGACGGCAAGGCGCACAAGATCCCGCCGCTTACCGAGGCGATCCACACTGTGCACCAGACCAAGCGTCCCATGCCCGATTCGCAAGGTCGCACCGGCGCTTGCCAGGGCTGCCACCCGGCACACCGTTACAACCGCAGCATGGACGGTTACCCCATCACGCCTGATGGCAAGAACGCCTATGCCGATGCGGACAACCGGGATGCCGCCGGCGGCTGCTACGTGGGTCGCGACGTCCACTCCAACCCCTTTAAGGACAAGGACGGCGTTGAAACCCCCGAGCACCTGAACGCCATCGGCAAGTGGCTGCAGGCCAACGTCTCGCAGATCGGCAACGGCAAGCACGGCAAGGGCTTGTGGTGCACCAACTGCCACAACCAGCTCTCCCGCGAGCTGTATCAGCGTGACAACCTGAAGAACGCCTTCCTGCAGACGGGTACCACCCTGCGCAACAAGTCGCTGCGTGAGATCGCCAAGGGCATTGGCGTGTCCATGAACAAGCTCAAGGCGATGATGGACCCCAAAGTGGTGCTCAACGCCAAGGGTGAGGACACCCCGCTGAAGTCCGAGATCCTCAACACCTGGGCCAAGAAACGTCTGGTGCCCGATATCGCGGTGATCGCGCTCAAGGGCAACGGCCCGCTGGTGCACAAGGACGAGGACGGCGACATCAATGTCACCATCCTGTCGGCCAACCCGGCGGTGGATCCCAAGTCGCTCAAGCTGCCCAAGGGCGCCACTGGCGCGCTGGCGGTATCTTATGAAGCGGCCACCGACGGGCGTGACTACTGGCTGGCTCCCGGCGTGCCGCACTGCGCCGACTGCCACGCCGCGCCCTTCGTGGAAGGTCAGGGTGGGGTGGCCTACCCCATCAACCAGCCCGGCAAGTACAGCCTGATGCGCTACTCCAAGGGCCATGCCGGTCTGGCCTGCCAGGCCTGCCACCAGTCCATCCACGGCCTCTATCCGGTCTCGCCGCGGGCGGACACCACCACCTACCAGCAGTCGCCGCAGTACAACCCGGACGGTTCTCACGGTCCGTTCAAGTGCGCGGCCTGCCACGTGGTGAACGAGAAGGGTGTGCCCTACCTTGCTGATCCGAAGAAGAAGGATTACTACTGGAACGGCAAGCCCATCGCCAGCGACTATGATCTGGCGGTGCAGTGGATGCACGGCACCGCGCCGGATCTCGGTGGCAAAATTCCGGACGAGGACGACGACGAGTAATCGTCTGGCATGGAGCCGGCCTTCGGGCCGGCTCCGGTTCCGGTTTAACAGGGGGCTTGGCTCCCTGTTTTTGTTTCAACCTTTGGAATAGCTCAAAAAACGGGTTTATATCATCAATGGGTGGTGAAGCCGCCCTATCAGCAGCAGGTTTTCAAGCAGATGAAATTGATTAAGCATTCCCTGGCTGGCATTGTTCTCATGGCAGGTGCCATGAGCGCGTTTTCGGGAGCGGCTGCCGGAAAGACCGACAACCAGGTTCTTGCAACCGTGGGTAAGGAAGCGGTTACCGCAGCCGATCTCAAAAAGGCGATTGCATCGTCTCCATATGCCACTCAGTTCAACACCTTGAATGAGGACGCCCAGGCAGAGCTGCGGGGGGATTTCCTCAAGCGGCTGGTGGCCTTCCGCCTCTTTGGCCTTGAGGCAAAAGCGCAGGGGTTGGACAAGGATCCTGCCTACGTGAAAGAAGAGCGGGATTACAAGCTTGCCCAGTATTACCGTTTCTACACGCAAAAACTACGCGACCAGATCAAGCTGCCGGCAGATGTGGAACGCCGGCTGCAAGCCCAATATAAGGGGCAGGCCGATGCATTGACGGCCGCCCGGGCGGCTGAAAAAGTGAACCGGTACCGTGAGCTCAAACTGCTGACACTTCGGATGCTGCGTGAGCGCATGCATGTCAAGGTTCATGAAGATCGGTTCAACAGCAAGGCAAAGCCGGATACGGTGTTGTTGGAAGGCGACAATGGTATTGTCATTCGTTATGGCGATCTTTTGGATGGCGAGGCGAATCGACCAGCCAAGCCAACCCGCGAATGGATCGAGGATCGCATCTACAAGCACGCCGAGTTTCTTCTCTTCGCCAAGGCAGCGGAGAAAGAGGGGGTCGATATACGGCAACAGATGGCGGCTTTTCGGCGTGAGCGGCTGCCCGCGATGCTGATGGAAAAGCTGGAAAAGCAGTGGGCGCCCGATGAGAAAACCCTGAAAGACTACTACAACAAACATCCTGGGCTTTCCTATGTGCCGGCGCGTTGGCATGTGGGACAGTTGGTTGTATCCACCTATGCCCAGGCGGCGGCCATGCGCAAGCGCATTCTGGCTGGTGAAAGCCTGTTCCGCTTGGCAGGCCGTTACAGCATCGACCCATATGGACGGTCACACAATGGCGACATGGGCTGGCTTCAGGAAGGTCAGGGGAATCCTAAGATAGAGGCTCAGCTCAAAAAGATTGCTGACGGCGAGGTGAGCGAGATCGTCAAAAGCGCCAAGGGGTACCACCTGGTTACCGTGCTGGCGCGGCGCCCCGCCATGCGCCGAACCTATGCGAGCATGAAGGACAGGGTTCGCGAGGCGATTATTCAGCAGAAATATGCCGCCTACCTTGCTCGATTGCAGAAAAAATATCCGGTGGAGTGGAAAGTGCTGGCGAATGCCAGGGAGGCGAAGAAGGGTGGTTGAAACGCTGTTCTTGAACGGGAAAAAACGGCTTTTTGTGAGCGTGGCGGCGCTGATGTTGCCGCTTGGTCTGGCTGCATGTGATTCCGGCAAGGCGGCTGCGGAAAACCACGTCCCGGCGGCCCAAGGCCGGCAACTGGCGAAGGCGGAGACCACGCCGCAGAGCCCCCATACCTCAATAACGGCTCTGCCGGAGCGCACCAACAACGCCTGGGAGATCACGCCTTTTAAGCTGCCGGGGCTGGATGGGAAGCTCCATACCCTGGATGAGTGGAAGGGCAAGATCATCATGATGAATTTCTGGGCCAGTTGGTGCGCGCCCTGCCAATATGAGATTCCGGAGTTCGTCCAGTACCAGGAGAAATATCGTGACAAGGGATTGCAGTTCGTCGGCATCGGCGTGGATC
>JALVUB010000215.1 GCA_027023915.1 Sedimenticola sp. | reverse complement strand
GCATGGAACAATTTTTTCCCAACTTGGCGCTGGTGGCTCTGGAGGCCGGCCACTGGGTCTATGCCGAGCAGCCGGATGCCTTCCTTGAGGCGGTCGAGAGATTTTTGACTGGTGAAAAGCAGGGGTAAGCGCGCCAGGCACCTCTGCTAAACTTTCCCCTCTTTCTGTCACCACCTCCGCAAGCCCATGAAACTCGTCTCCTTCAACGTCAACGGCGTGCGTGCCCGTCCCCACCAGTTGCAGGCGCTGGTGGAGCAGTACGACCCCGACATCATCGGCCTGCAGGAGACCAAGGTGCAGGACAGCGAGTTCCCGGTGGAGATGATCGAGGCCCTCGGCTACCAGGTCCACTACCACGGCCAGAAGGGTCACTACGGCGTGGCGCTGATGTCGAAGGAGGCGCCGCTGGAGGTGATCCGGGGCCTGCCCGACGATGACGACGACAGCCAGAAGCGGCTCATCACCGGACGCTTTCGCACCCCCGGCGGAGAGGAGCTGGTGGTGATGAACGGCTATTTTCCCCAGGGGGAGAAGCGCGATCACCCGGTGAAGTTTCCCGCCAAGGGCAGGTTCTACGCCGAGCTTACCGAGTGGCTGGCACGGGATTTCACCCCCAGGCAGCACCTGGCGGTGATGGGCGACATGAATATCGCCCCCACCGACCTCGATATCGGCATCGGCGAGGAGAACAGAAAGCGCTGGATGCGCACCGGCAAGTGCAGCTTCCTGCCGGAAGAGCGGGAGTGGCTGGAGAAGCTCATGGCCTGGGGGCTGCACGACAGCTTCCGGGAGAAGCACCCGGAGGTGAACGACCGCTTCTCCTGGTTCGACTACCGCTCGCGCGGCTTCGAGCGCGATCCCAAAAGGGGGCTGCGCATCGATCTCATCCTGGTGAGCGGTTCACTGAAGGGGAGGGTGACCGACGCCGGCATCGCCTATGACATCCGGGCGATGGAAAAGCCTTCGGATCACTGCCCGGTGTGGACCGAAATCACGCTATGATTTCCGAGAATGGTGTTCAACCAGCCATTCTTCCTGACAATGCATCCTTTATCCCGTTGATTTCCACCGAAACGATCCGGTTCTCCAGCCCTTCCGGCCCGGTGAACCGGACCCGCTGGTAGTCGGGGGTGTAGCCGGACCAGCGCCATTTCCCGCCCGCCCGTTCGGGGTTTCCTTCCACCAGTACCTCCGCCTGCCGGCCCAGCCAGCGCTGCTGCGCCTGGTGGCGTAGCTTTTCAGCGACCCTGTGCAGTTCTTCGCTGCGGCGACGTTGTATTTCCCTTGGCACCGGGTCGGGGAGGGTGGCGGCCTTGGTGCCGGCGCGGGGGGAGAAGGCGAAGATGTGGATGTCGCCGAAGCCGGCCGCCTCCACGAAGGCCAGGGTCTGCCGCCACTCGGCCTCGGTCTCGCCGGGAAAGCCGACGATGATGTCGGTGGTGATGTTGAGGGCGGGAACCCGGGCCCGCGCCCTTTCCGCCAGGGCCAGGAACTCGCCCGAACGGCAGCGGCGCGACATGCGTCGCAGCACCGAATCGGCGCCGCTCTGCATCGGCAGGTGGAGGTGAGGCATGAGGCGGGGATCGTCGAACAGGCGCCAGAAGTGGTCCGACAGCTCCCATGGCTCCAGGGAGCCCAGCCGCAGGCGGGGGATGCCGGTCTGCTCCAGTATTGACTCCACCAGCGCCGCCAGGCTGCTGTCCAGGTCGCTGCCGTAGCCGCCCAGATGGACACCGGCCAGCACCACCTCCTGGATGCCTTCCTGGTGGATGCGGCGCACCTCTTCCACCACTTCTTCAATGGGGCGGCTGTGCTCCTCGCCCCGCGCCAGGGTGACGATGCAGTAGCTGCAACGGTAGCGGCAGCCGTCCTGCACCTTGACGAAGGCGCGCTGTCGGTTGCGCGCCAGCAGGCCGTACTCGCCCGGTTCGGTGGCGCTGGCGGGCATCAGCGGCAGCGACAGCTCGCGCGCCGCGATCTCCACCAGCCGCCCCTTGTCGGCATTGGGCACCACCAGGTCCACCCCCAGGGCCGCGGCCGCCTCCGGCTCCAGCGAGGCGTAGCAGCCGCTCACCACCAGCCGGGCGGCGGGGTTCTCCCGCTGGGCGCGCCGCAGCAGCTTGCGCGACTTGCGCGCCGCCTCTTCGGTCACCGCGCAGGTGTTCACCACCAGCAGGTCGGCCTGCCGGTCGTCGCTGCTGATGCGGAAGCCCCGCGCCCGGAAGGCACGTGCCCAGCTTTCCAGCTCCGCTTCGTTGAGCCGGCAACCGAGTGTTTTGAGATGAACGCGCATGGAGCTGGTGAATCCGTGGCGCGGGCCGGGCCCGGGCCGCAAAATGCAGATTGGTGGGGGCGGCGAATAGTGTTACCTTCTGCCCGGAAAATTATCCGAATTCTACCTCTGGACAAGACGTAAATACATGGAGACCCCCCAGGTTTTCTGGTTTCTGCTGGCGCTGGCCGTGCTGGTGCTGGCCTCGGTGCTGCAACTGATGGCTTTGTTGCGGCGGTCGGATCGCGCCGAGGAGCAATTGAGGCGGTTCGAGACCCGGCTGGGGGTGCTCAACGAGCGCCAGGAACAGGGACGGCGGGAGATTCTGGAGATCACCGCCCGGGGACTGTCGGAAACCCGCGAGCATCTGCTGCTGCGCATGGGTGAACAGCAACAGCAGCAGTTGCGGGATTCAGGCAGATTGCGGGAAGGGTTGCTGGAACGGTTCGGCAGCCTGCAGAAGGCGATCAGCCAGGAGCTGGCGCAGGGGCGGATGGATCAGGAAAGGCAGCGGACCCTGTTCGAGCGGCGTCAGGCCGAAACGGTGGAGCGTCAGCAGCAGCTTTTGAACGAGGCGCTGGAGCGGCTTTCTAGGCAGTTGCGCGAATCGCTGGCGGAGTCGCGCGAGGTGCTCGACAAGCGGGTGGAGAAGCTCACCCAGACCACCGACAGCCGTTTGCAGGAGATCAGCGGCCAGGTGGAGAAACGGCTTGCCGAGGGGTTTGAGAAGACCACCGAGACCTTCACCAAGGTGCTGGAGCACCTCTCCCGCATCGATGAGGCGCAGAAGAAGATCACCGAGCTTTCCGGCAATGTGGTGAGCCTCCAGGAAGTGCTCACCGACAAGCGCTCGCGGGGTGCCTTTGGCGAGGTTCAGCTCTCGGCGCTGGTGCGCGACCTGATGCCCGAGGGCAGTTTTGATTTCCAGCACGCCTTGAGTAACGGCACCCGGGTGGACTGCATGCTTTTCCTGCCGGAGCCCACCGGCAAGGTGCCCATCGACGCCAAGTTTCCGCTGGAGAGCTATCAGCGCATGACCGACGTGGATGCCGCCGACAGCGAGCGCGAGCAGGCGCGGCGGCGGTTCCGCCAGGATATCCGCAAGCACATCAAGGATATCTCGGAGAAATATCTCCTGCCGGGCGAAACCGCCGACGGAGCGGTCATGTTTCTTCCTTCGGAGTCCATCTTTGCCGAGATCCACGCCCACTTTCCCGAGCTGGTGGAGGAGGCGCGTCGGGCCCGCGTCTGGATGGTTTCTCCCACCACCATGATGGCGGTGCTCACCACCGCGCGGGCGGTGATGAAGGATGTGGCCACCCGCGAGCAGGTGCATGTCATCCAGGAGCACCTGGGCTATCTGGCCGAGAACTTCGAGCGTTTCCAGAAGCGCATGGACAATCTGGCGCGCCATATCGAACAGGCCAACGAGGATGCCCGGCAGGTGAATATTTCCGCCCGCAAGATCACCAAGCGTTTCAAGGCGATCAAGGAGGTGGAGCTGGACAAGGATGGAAAGCCCCTGTTGCCGGGGCAGTCGGAACAGGTCGAACAATGACCACATGGAAGCGAAGTCTGTGGCTGTTGGCGCTGCTCTTGGCCGCCTGCCAACCCACGGTCTATCTCATGCCCACGCCGGTGGCGCTTCAGGGCGGGCGCATTGACCCCTTCGCGCACAACCCCAGGCTGGAGCGCAGCAACCGCCTTCATATCTTCTATGCCACCAACCGCGAGCCGCTCCAAGGCGAAGGGGGCTATGCCGACCTGCCGGACGCAAGGCTCCATCTGGGTGAGGCGGAGCTGAAGATCGGCGACCGCCAGACCCTGTGGGAGCAGGTCTATGCCGCCTCCACGCGCAAGAAGCGGGACCGGCGCTGGCCCTTGCGCCTGGAAGGCGTCCGGGAAGCCGCGGCCTATCCCGTGGATCGCCCTCCCCAAAATCTCACGCCGGAGCTGAAACGCTTCTTCCGTCGCCTCGACGCCGCCATCCAGAACAGCCAGCACCGCGAACTGACCCTTTACATCCACGGCGCCAACAACAACTTCTACCGGGGCGCCGCCCAGGCGGCCCAGTTCCAGCACTTCACCGGGCGTGACGCCGTGCTCATGCTCTTCGCCTGGCCGTCGGCCGCCAGCCTGCTGCGCTATGGCACCGACGTGGAACGGACGGCGGCTTCGGCACCGGTGCTGAGCCGGTTGCTGCGGCTTCTCGCCCGCCACACCAGGGCCCGGCACATCAACATCATTGCCTATAGCGCCGGCGCCATGGTGCTCAGCCCCGCGCTCAGAATGGCGCGGGAGGCGGAGGCCGGCCTCTCCGAAGAGGCGCTCTACCGCAAACTGCGGCTGGGAGAGATCTACTACGCCGCACCGGATGTCGGTTTCCGGGATTTTCTGCGCGACCTGGCCCGCTATCGCAACATGGCCTGCAACGTCACCCTCACCGTCAATCTCAACGACTATGTGCTGGCCCTGGCGCGGGGATTCCATGGCGCCTCCCGCGCCGGCGCGCCGGACGTGGGGGAGCTGAACGAGGAGGAGACGCGCTGGCTGCTGGAGGCTTCGAAACGTTCCGGCTTCGACATTCTCGATGTGGGGGACTCGCCCATTCCGGGCCTGGGCAGCGCCCACGACTTCTGGTACCACAATCCCTGGGTTAGCACCGACGTGCTGATCCAGTTGCTCTATCATGCCCGGCCCGCCATGCGGGGGTTGCAGGAACAACCGCTGGCGGGCGGTGGCCGGGTGTGGCATTTCCCCTCTAACTATCCCGGGCGGACCTTGGCGGTGGTGGAGCGTCTCGAACAGGCGCGCCACTATGATTGCGACAAAAGGTAGGTCGGGCTTCAGTACGAGATCATGGAACAGCCCGCTACGGCTGGCTGTGATCGAAACGCCCGTGGCGTAAAAAGTGGATCACCTGCCGGATCACCGGCGCGGACCGCATGATGAAGCCGTGACTGTGGGGCACCACCAGAAAGTCGCTCATCCCCTCCAGGCGGGCGCTCTCCACCGATACCTTGCCGTCGTCCGTGCCTGGAATGAGCTTGGAGGAGAACCAGCGGTCCCAGGGCGCCGACCTGCTGCCGGTGATGATGCCGACGGGGTAGTCCACCGGTCCCAGCCGCTCCGGCAGGCCGTCGGTGCCCAGCTCCTGTCCCGCGGGGCCGTTGAGCCAGCGGTAGAGCCGGTTCTCCTTCAGCCGGTCGGCCACCTCGCTGCCGTGGTTGGGGGGGCTGAGCATCACCACCCGTCCCAGTTCCGGCAGCGGTTGGTGGGCCAGGTAATGACGCAGCAGGATGCCGCCCATGGAGTGGGTGACGAAATGGATCTTTCGCGCGCGCAGCCGCCGGCAGGCGGCAATGCCCTCCGGCACGGCCTCGGCGGCGAGCTTTCCAATGGGCGCGGCGCGCGAAGCGTATTCGATATTGGC
>JALVUB010000214.1 GCA_027023915.1 Sedimenticola sp. | reverse complement strand
GTGGAAATGGAGTTCCTCGCCGCAGTTGTCACACACCAGGGTGCCGGGGCCGGTGACCTCGCCGGTATGGTAGCCGGCCGCCTCCGCCTGCTCCCGTAGCAAGTTCAGCTCCACGGTGGTCTGGTCAGCCGCCTTGAAAAAGGCCTCGGCCATGCGCTCTTCCAGCAGCTCGAGGTCGAAACCGAGCCAGGTCTTCAGATCCTCGCCGGTCTCGGTGATGTACGCCGCCGCGTCACGCAGATCCCGCTTGAGGTATTCGGATGCCTTCTCCAGCTCTTCTTCAGTGAACTCTCCAAGGGCCGACAGCTTTTCTTTCGCTTCATCGATAAAACCATGCAGGCCGGGACTGTTTTTCTCTTCCGCCTCGCCCAAGGCGGTTTCCAGCAATCGTTCGTAAGCCTGGCCTATCAACTCAACGGGATCTTTTGGGGGTGGGAGGTTTTCTTTGCTCATGGGGACTCTCCAAAGCTTCCAATGAGAGGATCAAACCCTATCTTCTGGCACAATGGAGCCATCCGCAACGACTTTCAACCACCATGGCCACTCTTAAGCTGCGCCGCGTCGCCATCGACACCTACCGCGAGAATGTCGCTTTCATGCACCGTGCCTGCAACGTCTATCACAGCGAGGGGTTCCAGGCGCTCAACAAGATCGAGATCCACCGGGAAGGTGATGGCGTCCCGGTGATCGCGGTGCTCAACATCGTGGACGACGAAGCCATCACCGCGCCGGGTGAGCTGGGCCTCTCCGAACAGGTGTTCGAACAGCTCGGCCTGCCGCCGGGCACGCCGGTTCAGGTGCGCCACGCCACCCCGCCCCACTCCCTGGCGGCGGTTCACCGCAAGATCGAGGGCGAGGCGCTTTCGCGCGAGGACTACCTGGAGATCATCCGGGACATCGTCGAGAACCGCTACTCCAAGATCGAGCTGGCCGCCTTCCTGGTGGGCTGCGCCGAGACCGGCTTCGAACGGGACGAGGTGCTCCATCTCACCCGCGCCATGGTGGAGACGGGCGACCGGCTGGAGTGGAACGAGCCCCTGGTGGCCGACAAGCACTGCATCGGCGGCATTCCCGGCAACCGCACCACCATGCTCATCGTGCCCATCGTGGCGGCCCACGGCATCTGCATGCCCAAGACCTCCAGCCGCGCCATCACCTCCCCCGCCGGCACCGCCGACACCATGGAGGTGCTGGCCGATGTCGATCTCCCGCCCGGGAAGATGCACGAGATCGTGCAGCGCGAGCGCGCCTGCCTCGCCTGGGGCGGCACCGCGCGGCTGGCGCCGGCGGACGACATCCTCATCGCCGTGGAGCGTCCCCTCTCCATGGATTCGCCGGGGCAGATGGTGGCCTCCATCCTCTCCAAGAAGGTGGCCGCCGGCTCCTCCCACCTGCTCATCGACATTCCCCTGGGGCCCACCGCCAAGGTGCGCGGCCACCAGGAGGCCCTGCGCCTGCGCAAGCTGTTCCAGTTCGTCGGCGACCGCATGGGGCTAACACTGGAAGTGGTGATTACCGACGGCACCCAACCCATCGGCCGCGGCATCGGCCCCGTGCTGGAGGCCCGCGACGTGATGCAGGTGCTGCGCAACGACCCCCGGGCGCCCCTGGATCTGCGCGAGAAGGCGCTGCAACTGGCCGGCCGCATCCTGGAGTTCGATCCCGACGTGCGCGGCGGCCAGGGTTATTTCATCGCCCGCGACATCCTCGATTCGGGCCGCGCCCTGGCCAAGATGGAGGCTATCATCGACGCCCAGGGGCGCCACCGGGAGATCCCCGATCCCGGCCGGCTGGTCCACCAGGTGACCGCGCCCCACGACGGCGTGGTGACCGCCATCGACAACCTGCGGATGGCCTCCATCGCCCGCCTGGCCGGCGCCCCCCTGGACAAGGGCGCCGGGGTTGACCTGGCCCGCAAGGTGGGTGAGGCGGTGAAAAAGGGCGAGCCCCTCTACACCATTCACGCCGACTTTCCGGCCAACTTCGACTTTGCCGTGGAGGCGGCCCGCCACCAAAACGGTTATGAGATTTCGTGATGCTGATAGGCTTCCCCGAATATACTGAACCGGCGTCAAGGCTGGCCGAAAAAACGGGCTTGTCCTACCACGAGGTGGGAGTTCACCATTTCCCAGACGGTGAAAGCCTGCTGCGGCTGCCGCCAGTACCGCCGCGCCGTGTGGTTCTCTGCCGTTCCCTCTTCCAGCCCAACGAAAAGCTCACCGAGCTGCTGCTGGTGGCGGGGCAGTTGCGGGAATGGGGCGTGGAACGGCTGCTGCTGGTGGCGCCCTACCTCTGCTACATGCGCCAGGACAAGGCCTTCCAGTCCGGCGAGGTGGTGAGCCAGCGCATCCTCGGGCGGCTGCTGGCGGATCACTTCGACGGCCTCCTCACCGTGGACGCCCATCTCCACCGGGTCCACCACCTGGAAGAGGCCGTGCCGGTGCCAACGGCGGTCAACCTCACCGCCACCGAACCCATGGCCCGTTTTCTCGAACGGGAGATGCGGCAACCCATGCTGGTGGGGCCGGACGAGGAGTCGGAACAGTGGGTGGCGGCCATCGCCCGCCACGAGGGCCTGGAGTACGTGGTGGCGCGCAAGCACCGCAGCGGCGACCGCCAAGTGGAGATCCGGCTGCCCGACCAAGACTACCGCGGCCGCCACCTGGTGCTGGTGGACGACGTGGCCAGCACCGGCCGCACCCTGGAGGTCACCGCCCGCGCCCTGAAACCCTTTTCACCTGCTTCGATCTCGGTGCTCGTCACCCACGCCCTCTTCGTCGGCGACGCCCTGGAACGGTTGTCCGCCGCCGGCGTGGACCAAGTGTGGAGCTGCGACACCATCCCTCACCCCACCAACCATATCGGGCTGGCGGAACTGATGGCGCCGGTGGTACGAGAATGGCGTTGAAAAGCCTCAGTCCCCGCCTGCCTGCGCTTCCCGCCTGCGGTAAGCCGGGATCAGCAAACTGATAACCAACAACCAAACACCGATCAGCCCCATCACCACCAGGCTCAGCCACCGCAAATCGTGCCACCTACTGAATGCAAGGCTTAATATCAGCCCCACGACTATGGCACCCCCTTTGGCAGCCCGCATGACGAAAATGTCAATAACACACTTTGCTTTATACTTGTCACGCACTGATATCGGCACGTAGAGGAGTTCTTTTGCCGATTGTTGCAGTGAGTAAGCCAAGCCGTTGTCGATGGTGCTGAGCATGGCGCCAATCAACACCACGGGATACAAAAGAAAACCAAACGAACCGACAAACAGCGCCGCGGGAAGCACCAGCAGCGCCACACCGGGCCCCCAGTGGGTCAGCAGGGGACGGGTCACCACCAACTGGACAGTCACGGCGAAAAGATTGGTCACCAGGTAAACATCGGAAAAGGCGCCAGAAAGCTGGTGAGAGACAATGGAACGCTGCATCATTGAAGAAAACTGATAATCCACCATGGTGGATATCATTTCATACAGCACCACCATGATCGCAATGGCCATCAGATAGCGCGACCCGAACAAAGCGGCCAGCTTGGCTGTCCAGCCGTGAGCCCCCCTATCCAGGGCGGCCTCCGGCGGCGTCATGATGTGGGGCGGATGGCGCTGGACAATGCGCCCCGCACCATATGCGACCGGCAACATAAGCAAAGTCAGAACAAAGCTGCTGCCAAGCTGAAAACCGGCGCCCATGTCACGTAGCACCCCACTCATGAGGGAACTGCCAACCAAGCCCCCAAGGGTTCCGCCAACCCCTACCAGGCCGTATATGTTCTTTGCCGCCCAGGGGCTTTCAGAATCGTTGAGAAAAGCAAAAAAGGATGCCACCAAAACAGTGATATAAAGATCACCGCCCAGGTAAAGGAACCAGACACCGGCAGCCTGGGCGGTGTTTATCAACAGCGCCGAAAAACCAAGCCCTGCGGCCATTATCAAGGTTACTGTAATCAACAACCGCTCACGGCGCAGATATCGGGCCAGCAGGGACACCCCAAAAGCCGCTGAAAAAGCCACAAGGACATTGATCTCCTTTGCCAGCAACTCTACCTGCGCCGGCTGCAACAGTCGCCCAAACAACGAAAACGGGTGACTGTGGTAATAGCCCAAAAACAGCGACTTTTTCAGTGGTTTCAGAATCCAGTAACCGGTGATGACCAACAAGAAGAGAAGGGCCATCAACAACGCATAACGTCGTTCATCACCCTGAAGATGGCGGGCCTCCCGCTCCATGAGAAACAGCAGCAGCAGCAGCAGCAACGGCCAGCCGTTCTTGAACAGAAGGGCAAAAGAGGTATAAAGCGGCAACTGCTCCACGTCGACTTCCCTGCTTCAATTCAGGCGTGAACGTTCAACGGCCTTGACAAGCCACCAAGCGGCTTACGCTGCCCGGCTTGATAGTGACTCTGTCACTACGCACCACATTGGCCAATGGGTAAACCACTGTGGGAAGACCGCGCCAGGTGCCGTTTTGTTGAAGCCACAAGCGCAACCCGTTCTCATCGCCAGCGGGACGCTCGGTCGTCCTGAGGTTTTCTTGTTGATAGGCGAGGCGCAGGTCGAGAGTCACCGGGCTACCGTCCAGCACATCAAGCAGCCAGGTTCTTTTCACACACTGATCCACGCTGACGCCTGGGGGAAGTTGCCTGGGAACATGGTGAGCGCGCACCAGCATCCGAACGTCGGAATTTCCACCACGCGCATTGCGCACCAACCCCAGCGGATGGGCAAGCCACCCTTCCACCGGCGTCCACCACTGCCCTGTCTTCCCGGCGGGGCGGATCACATGGAGATCAAGCGCCGGATTGTCCGGATAGCTCTTCAGCAAAAGAGGCATGTTTGCGTAGGGCACCCAACGGATGGTGCCAAATTCGTTGGGTTTGAAAAGCAGGGATTCCAAATGGTGATAGCGCATCACGCCATACCACCGGAGCGCTTCCAGTTCGTCCTGTCGCTGACTGGCGGGTATTTTTCGATAGAGATCCCTGGAAAGGTCTCCCTCGAGCAAGTGCGAAAGACCGTCGATTCGGGTAAGAAAACGGGCGGGGGAAAACCAGCCGAAAGCCGCCTCCGGCGCCTTGTCCCGCTTGATTCCCAGCAGGTGACCGATGCGACGCCGAAGCTTTTCAAACAGCACCGGGTCATTCATCACCAAGTCCTTCAGCGGATTGCCCGCGCCAATGTTTGGCGGCATGAGATAACTGAAATTGTCGTTGTAGATGGTTTTGGGAAAAGGCGCGTCAATATCGGCAATACGCCCGAAAGTGAGATCGTAATCCCAGGGAATGACCAGCCAGCGGTCTTCAGGGGATCGATACAGAAAATAGTTCTTGTTATAGGTGTCGCTCTCCCCAACAATCACGTTGACCGCCAGCCAGTTGAGCAACTGATCGAAATCAAACTTGCCCAGGGTGGCACTGGGCGCTTTTTCAAACCCCCGGGTCAACTCCGCCATAGGCGCGTAATCGGCGGCACGCCTGCCCCCACCCACATGGAATATGCGTCCCAGCCCTCCCGAACCGCCATGTTTGCCGGTAAGACGAATCCAGCACTGGGAGAGCCGATTGAGATTGGCCGGTTCCAGGTCACCGCAGAAAACAGCGTCGTCGGGTAGATAGAGATCCCCTTTCGGATCCAGCCCGACCTTTTCCAAACATTTCCTGTCCATCCAGGGCAACTCACGATCGACCCCGATAAAACTGCCGGTGCTGTGCACT
>JALVUB010000213.1 GCA_027023915.1 Sedimenticola sp. | reverse complement strand
GAACACCAGGCTCATGCCCACGAGCAGTCCCACCAGCCAGTGGCTGCTGAAGGGCCAGCCGGCAATGAAGATCACCGCCAGAAGCAGCGAGACCGCTCCGTTGAACACCGACCACCCCCAGCCTGGAAGGGGGCGCAGATCCAGACCCAAAAACAGGCTGGAAAAACCGTCCACGAAGAAATAGATGATGAGCAACAGGCCGATGGCGGCGGTGCCCAGTTTGGGATAGAAGGCCAGCAACAGACCGAGCACGATCAACATGGCCGGCTTCATCCAGCCCACGTTGCTGCGCCGGTAGCCCGACCAGGCCACATAAGCGGAAAACAGCCCGGCAAGAATGAGCAGGGTGGCGATCAGCAACGAAAGAGCCAGCCCCAGCGCCTGGGGAAGCACGATGCCTGCGGCACCGATCACCAGCAGGGCGAATCCCGTGATTCTCAGGCTCCGCCGGGCGTTGTCGTCCATAACGATGAGAAGGTGTCCGTCTCGCATGGAATGACTCCTTGTATTTGGTATTGAAGGTGGGCGAAAAAGAGCATTATGCCAGAGATGTCGGTTTTTGACCCTGTAGCCGAAATTTCTTATCATTAGCCACCTTATGGCGCGGCCTGTTCCCGAGCGTTTCGACCCCTGGCTGCTCTGCGAAAAGGGCGCGAGTCTGGAGGGTCGCATGGATTTATCCGTATTTTCCCGGCTCGCCCCGCTTCTGGATAAGCGGGAGGGGCGCGTGTTGTACCGCCTGGAGTTCGGAAAAGACGGTGAAAAGCGCGCCCTGGTGCGGGTGAGCGTGGAAGCCGAACTGGCCTTGACTTGTCAGCGTTGCCTGGAACGGGTGACGCACCAGGTGAACGCCAGCAGCCGGTTGGCGCTGGTACGCGGTCCCCAGGAGGCGGCCCGCCTGCCGGAGATGCTAGAGCCGTTGATGGCCGGGGAGGGGTGTTTGATGGAGGCGCGTGACCTGGTGGAGGATGAGCTGCTGCTCGGTCTGCCGGTATCGCCACGACACGAGGAGATGAACTGCGGCCATGCGCTGGCCGTTGAACCGGAAGAGACCGGGGCCGAGGAATTGCCGGACAACCCTTTTGCAGTGCTCGCCGCCTTGCGGGTTGGCCGAAAACCCCATTGATGAACATTTAGGAGAGACCCAATGGCAGTCCAACAGAATCGTAAAACGCCTTCCAAGCGTGGCATGCGGCGTTCGCACGACGCGCTCAAGCCGGAAGCCCTTTCCGTGGATCCCACCAGTGGAGAGACCCATCTGCGTCACCATGTAACGCCCGACGGTTTCTACCGGGGTCGCAAGGTCGTCGACCGCTGATTCGGTGAAAAGGCGTTTTGGGGAAGTCCTGGATGCCAAAAGGCACGCGGTTTCCCCTGAACGTACAGGAACCCTGGAGTTCTGCTCCTCTTGGCTGGCAAGCTCACCATCGCCGTGGATGCCATGGGTGGGGATCACGGCCCTTCCGTGGCCGTGTCCGCGGCCCTTCGTCATGTCCGAGAAAACCCCCGGCATGAGCTGATCCTCGTGGGGCAGGAAAAGGTTCTGCGCAACCATCTTCCCAAAGAGGGCGCGCCGCGCGGGATCCGGCTTCATCACGCATCGGAGACAGTGGGCATGGACGAACTGCCATCTGTCGCCCTGCGCAAAAAGAAGGACTCCTCAATGCGGGTGGCGCTCAACCTTGTTAAAGAGGGGAAGGCGGATGCCTGCGTGAGTGCCGGCAACACAGGGGCCTTGATGGCCACCGCGCGGTTCGTGCTCAAGATGCTGCCCCACGTGGACAGGCCCGCCATCATCACCGCGCTGCCTTGCGCCGAAGGAGGGCGCACCTGGATGCTGGATCTGGGAGCAAATGTGGATTGCAGCGCGGATCATCTGCTCCAGTTCGCGGTCATGGGGTCCGAGCTGGTGACCGTGCTGGACGGCATCGAGAGGCCGGTGGTGGGGCTGCTCAACATCGGTCAGGAAGAGATCAAGGGTAACGAACAGGTCAAACGGGCCGACCGGCTGCTGCGCGCTTCTTCCCTCAACTATCTTGGATATGTCGAGGGAGACGACATTTACCTTAACCAGGAAGTAGACATCGTGGTCACCGACGGTTTCGTGGGCAATGTGGCGCTCAAGACCAGCGAGGGGGTGGCCAAGATGATCCGTGGTTACATGAAAGAGGGTTTCACCCGCAATCTGTTTACCAAGATCGCCGGCTTGTGCGCTTTGCCGGTGCTCAGGCGGCTCGGTCGGCGTATCGACCCCCGCCGCTACAATGGGGCCAGCCTGCTGGGATTGCGCGGCGTGGTGGTCAAAAGCCACGGCGCCGCCGATGTGCTCGCTTTTACCCATGCCATCGACATCGCCGCCAAGACGGTCACCGCCGATGTTTCCAGTCGCATCGAGGACCGGGTGGCGCAACAGCTTCAGCGCAGGGCCTCCGCATGAGTGTCTATTCCCGCATCCTTGGCACCGGGGGCTATCTTCCGGAAAAGGTGCTCACCAACCATGATCTGGAGCGGATGGTGGATACCTCCGACCAGTGGATCCGGGAGCGCACCGGCATTGTCAAGCGTCATATTGCCTCTGAAGGCGAAACCACCTGTGACCTGGCGGAACATGCGGCCCGGCGGGCGCTCAGCGCCGCGGGGATCGAGGCTTCGGAACTGGATCTGATTCTGGTTGCCACCACCACGCCCGACAAAATTTTTCCCAGCACTGCTTGTCTGTTGCAGGAGCGGCTTGGCAACCACGGTTGTCCGGCGTTCGATCTCCAGGCGGTTTGTACCGGTTTCATCTACGCCTTGGGCGTGGCCGACAAATTCATCCGCACCGGCGGCGCGCGCAAGGTGCTGGTGGTGGGCGCCGAGACACTCTCCCGGATCGTGGACTGGAGCGACCGCGGCACCTGTGTTCTTTTCGGCGACGGAGCCGGGGCCGTGGTGTTGCAGGCTTCGGAAGAACCAGGCATCCTCTCCAGCCATTTACATGCCGATGGCGGATATGAGTCTCTTCTGCATGTGCCTGGCGGGGTATCCAGGGGTATCGATGAGACCGCCGGCGACCGTTTCATCCACATGAGAGGAAACGAAGTGTTCAAGATGGCGGTGAACACCCTGGGACGCATCGTGGACGAAACCCTGGAAGCCAACCAGCTCAAAAAGAGTGATATCGACTGGTTGGTGCCCCATCAGGCCAACATCCGCATCATCAAGGCCACCGCGCGCAAGCTGGGGCTTTCCATGGACAAGGTGGTGGTCACCGTGGATGAGCACGGCAACACCTCGGCCGCTTCCGTGCCCCTGGCGCTGGACACGGCGGTGCGCGACGGTCGCATCAGGCCCGGCGAAACCCTTTTGCTGGAGGCCTTTGGTGGCGGCTTCACCTGGGGTTCCATTCTGCTCAAATTCTGACTCGCGCAACCGCTCATGAACGCAAAGATCGCCTTTGTCTTTCCTGGTCAGGGCTCCCAATCGCTGGGCATGTCCACCGCCTTGGCGGAAAGTTTTCCCTTGGTCAGGGAACTTTATCAGGAGGCTTCCGACATCCTCGGGCTCGATTTGTGGAAGCTGGTGACGGAAGGCCCGGAAGATGCGCTCAACCGGACTGAAAACACCCAGCCCGCCATGCTCACCGCCGGCGTGGCCACCTGGCGCGTCTGGCAACAGCAGGGTGGCACCCGACCGGCGCTGATGGCGGGCCACAGCCTGGGAGAGTACAGCGCGCTGGTGGCCGCCGAAGCCATGGCCTTTGCCGACGCGGTCAAGCTGGTGGCGGCGCGGGGACGGTTCATGCAGGAGGCGGTGCCCGAGGGGAGTGGCGCCATGGCCGCCATTCTTGGTCTGGAGGATGACCAGGTGCGCGGGCTCTGTGAACAGGCGGCCCAGGGCGAGGTGGTGGAAGCGGTCAATTTCAACTCGCCGGGGCAGGTGGTCATCGCCGGGCAAAAAGCGGCGGTTGAACGCGCCATGGCACTGGCGAAAGAGGCTGGCGCGCGGCGCGCCCTGCCGCTGCCGGTGAGCGTGCCCTCTCACTGCGCCTTGATGAAGCCGGCGGCCGAGCGCCTGGCGGCGCTGCTGGAGGAGGTGGATATCCAGGAGCCCACCGTGTCCGTTTTGCATAACGTGGACGTTACGCCGGCGCAAAACCCCGCTCAGGTGAAGGAGAAGCTGGTGGCCCAGTTGTACAGCCCGGTGCGTTGGGTGGAGACCATTCAGTCCATGGCCGCCCAGGGCGTGACGCGGCTTGTGGAGGCCGGACCGGGGAAGGTGCTTGCCGGATTGGGGCGCCGCATAGACAAGAATCTCGATTTCATGCCGGTGTTTGATCCGGCGTCACTGGAAAAAGCACTGGAGGCCCTCCATGGCTGAAGATCGTATTGCGTTGGTCACCGGCGCCAGCCGGGGTATCGGGCGCGCCATCGCCACCCGTCTTGGCAAGGATGGCTATACGCTGGTGGGTACAGCCACTTCTGACAAAGGTGCCGAAGCCATCTCCGCTTATTTCAAGGAGCAGGGCATCCGCGGGCGCGGCATGAAGCTTGACGTGGCCGATGATGAATCGGTGGCGGGGGTGATAAAGGCCATCGAGGGGGAGTTCGGTCCGGTCACCATTTTGGTGAACAATGCCGGCATCACCCGCGACAACCTGTTGATGCGGATGAAGCCGGAGGAGTGGGCCGGCGTTATCGACACCAATCTCAGCTCGCTCTATCGGGTCTGCAAGGCCTGCGTGCGGGGCATGATGAAGGCGCGATATGGCCGCATCGTCAACATTACCTCTGTGGTGGGGGTGAGCGGCAACGCCGGCCAGACCAACTATGCGGCGGCCAAGGCGGGCATGATCGGTTTCACCAAGTCCCTGGCCCAGGAAATCGGTGCCCGTGGCATCACCGTGAACGCGGTGGCGCCGGGTTTCATCGACACCGACATGACCCGTGAGCTGCCCGAGGCCCAGCGCAAGCAGTTGTTGGCTGCCATCCCGCTTGGACGCCTGGGGCAGCCCGAGGAGATTGCCGCCGCCGTGGCTTTTCTGGTGTCGGACGACGCGGCCTATGTGACCGGCGCCACCCTGCATGTGAACGGCGGCATGTACATGGTGTAACCTGTTGGACGCCTGCGGATTTACGCATAAAATACCCACGCGCGGCGCTTGATCGCGCTCACATCCTGGAGGAAAACAAACCAATGAGCAGCATTGAAGAACGTGTCAAGAAAATTGTCGCTGAACAGCTTGGCGTGAGCGAGGAGGAGGTCACCCCCAACGCTTCTTTCATTGATGACCTGGGCGCCGATTCACTGGACGCCGTGGAACTGGTCATGGCCCTTGAGGAGGAGTTCGAGTGCGAAATCCCCGACGAGGAGGCCGAGAACATCACCACCCTGCAACAGGCCGTGGATTACATCAACGCCCACAGTTGATTCCACGGGGTTTTCCCACCATTGGTCCGCGCCCGGCCCGGTCCATGCCGGGGCCGGGCAGCGGGGTGCAAAAGGAATCTCCAGCCATGATGAGATTCCCTGGAGCCGCAACAGAAGAGGGGTTCCCCAGATGACCAAGAGAAGGGTAGTCGTCACCGGGCTTGGCTTAGTGTCGCCGGTGGGGCTTGACGTGCCCAGTGCCTGGCAAAACATCCTCGCCGGACGCAGTGGCATCCGGCCGATCACGCACATGGAGATTGAGCCCTTCAGCGTGCATTTTGGGGGGACGATCTACGATTTCGATGTCACCCGGTACATCCCCAAAAAGGATGCAAGGAAAATGAACACCTTCATCCACTAC
>JALVUB010000212.1 GCA_027023915.1 Sedimenticola sp. | reverse complement strand
GTAGTTCCCAGTTGATGCGCTCCTGACCGTCGTTGCCTGTCCAGCGTTTCAGGGTGAGGCGGCCAGCGGCGGAGAGCATTTCGCCCTTCTTGTGGCGCGCCAGTTGTTCCGCCAGGCGGCCAAAGGTGACCACCATAACCCATAGGGTCTCGTCGGCTTCGGCGTTGTGCGGCGTCACGTCCACCGCCAGGCTGGCAACGGTCATGGGGTTCCCGGTGCTGGTGCTGCGGGGCTGGGGGTCGCAGCCTAGGCTTCCGTGGATGGCGGCTTGCATCATGGTTGGTTCCTCATGGGTTGGCAGGCGTGTAACTGTTCGGTTACGCTAAGGTTGTGTATCAGATCAAACAAACACCCGAGTTCGTCGAATGGCTGAGCGGCCTGAAGGATCACGTGACGCGAGGCCGCCTTGTTCGCCGTCTTGAGCGCGCGGCGAATGGCAATCTGGGGGACGTGAAGCCGGTTGGTGAGGGCGTCTTCGAGATGCGAGAGTTTTTCGGCCCTGGCTGGCGCATGTATTACACCCGGCGCGGTGAGGTGCTGATCGTGATGTTGGGTGGTGGCGACAAGTCCACCCAGCAGCGGGACATTGAACGCGCCATTGCGCTGGCCAAAACGCTGGAGGATTGACCCATGAACCAAAAGATTCGTATTTCCGAATTGCCGGATTTTGACCCGGCGGAGTATCTGCGCGACGCTGATGATATTGCGGGCTATCTGTCCGCCGTGCTGGAAGAGGGCGACACAGGCGCGGTGATCGAAGCGCTTGGAACGATTGCCCGCGCGCGTGGCATGACAGAGATAGCTCAGGAATCCGGGCTGGCGCGGGAAGCGCTTTACCGGGCTTTGCGCGATGGCGCTTCGCCTCGCTTTGATACAGTGATGCGGGTAATACGGGCGTTGGGAATGCAACTGGTAGCCGTGCCAGATTCGCACCGCGCGGCGCATGGGTGAAGCAACCAGGTAGCGGCGTTGCCAATGGGTGGCGATCATGTGGGCAAAGGCGCTCATTTGGCCGCCTCCATGGGGGGCAAGAGGTCGCCTACCCTGCCACCCCGCCGCCACTCCGCCACCTCCCAGCGGCGGATTCGTAGGGATGAGGGATAGAGGGGGGCGGCTACTACTCCGCCACCCCTCTATTCCTATAAGGGCGGCGGGGTAGTAAGCCACCCGTCCCGATGGCGGAGTGGAAACGCCACTCTTGAGAGCACTCCGCCACCAGGATTTCAAAAACCGGCGGGGTACAAAAGCATGTTTCAAGGCCGCGCCTCCACAATGGGTTTCAGGTAGTGGGTGCGGCCTCCATGTTTCTCGTGCTCCGGCAACTCGCACAGTTTGAGGCGGCCATCTGCCAGCAGCCTCCCAATCGCGGCACGGAGCCGGTTTCGGGATAGGCCGGCCAGCTCCCATTGCTCTTCTGCCGAAGATTTCGAGTGTTTCTTGCCCTCGTCCAACTGCTGTTGGATGAACCGCAACGCTGCCAGTTCGTCGGCTTGAGCGCGTTCTTTCACGGCCTGCTGTTCGTCAGGCTTGATTGCCCAGCCGATTTTCCAGCCGTTGCGGGCGATGAGGATGGGTGGCTGTGGCAGGCAATAGCTTAACTTGGGCAGAGACAATTCCAGCAGTTGGCCTCCATTCCCCAGGAGCGGGCGCAGCTGTGGCGGCGCGGTCTCGTGATCTTCAACGGTAGAGAGCACCGCCACCATGCGCGAACCATCGGGAAGGGCGGTGCCGCCTCGGGCTGTGTACTGATCGCGAACGGTGGAACGGGCGGCTTCCTGCCCAACATGATGAATGTACCGGACGCAACAACCCAAGGCACGGATGAGCCGACGGGCAGCCGTCACCATCCCTTGCGCGCCATCGTTGACGGTGGATTCTCCGGGCGCGAAGGAAACATAAGGGTCAATCACGATTAGAGCGGGCGGGGCGTCTCGCAGCCCTTCGATGAGGCGATCAACGTTCGCGGTCAAAGTCACCTCGCCCAAGGTACCAACCGCCAGCTTAAAGGGAATGCCGGTTACGTCTTCGATCAGCACCCGCTCGCGCACCTGCTCGATTTCTGCGTTTGACAACATCATGTTCTCGCACACTTCACGCAGGCGGGCCGTAAGGCGTTCTCGGCTGTCCTCCCCTGTGAGGAATAGCACGGTTCCGCCTTCCACCCGGCGGCCGTACAGAGGGCGTTTCAGGGCGATATGAACAGCTTCCCATAACGCCAATGTGGTTTTGCCGGTGCCACCAGCAGCCACCATCAAGGAAAGATCAGCGTACAGATACCGCTCAACCAATACCGGCGGCGAAAGCCTGGCGTTACGCCATTCCTCCGCAGTGATAGGCGCTGGCAGCTCCCATTCCGGCGCCGCTGCCTGCCGCCCTCCCTTGGCAATTGGGATGACATCGGCAACTTTGCCGATCTCCCGATCAATGGCGGCTAGCGTTTTTTCGATTTCGTCATTCATGCGGCCATCCTCCTGGCTTTGTACAGCTTGCCAAGCAAGGCGGCGATGCGTTGTGCCGCCAGCGTCTCTCGCTGCCAGTGGTCATCCGGCATGGGCCGCCACTCCGGCGGCAGGGCGCGGTGGTGTCGGGTCAATTCCCGGCCAGCCACTCGGCTTCCCACAACCTGCTCCAGAATGATGAGTTCGTGAAGAAGGGCAGTTTCAAGGCGAGCCATCTCACGCTGCCTGGCGGCCTGTCGCGCCTTTTGGCGGGCTTGGGGATCGGGCCTAGCATCAATCCCAAGATGGGCGGCCACCATGCGCAGGGCCTCTCCAGGGCTCCGAGCGATGCCGCAATGCACCAGCAGGGCGAATCCGTCTCCGCCGGTGGGATGGCCACCCTGTCCGCATATCCAGCCGCCATCATCGGCATCCTCCGGCACCAAGCGGAAGCGGTCACGGCCGCCACAGCCTGGGCAGGGGCCATGCCGTCCTGGAGGCGGGAGATCACCGACACCCAGGGCAGCCCAGATGTCGGGCCAGCGGCCACTGGCGGCGGCCTTGATAGTGGTAAAACTGTTCATGCCGCCTCGCCCTCCTTCCCCAACAGGCGTTCGATGGCGTCAGCGGGCCACAGCAGGCGCTTGTTCGGGCCTTTCGTTGGGCGCAGTCCATAGTAGCTGCCACGGCGGTACAGGTGGGCGCGGATGGATTCGGCCTGGACGCCAAGAGCGCGCGCCAGGTCGCCGGTGGTTAATAATCGGTGTTGCATTGTCGCGAAACTCCACTGTTGTTAATGGGTTCGCGGCAATGATTGGTGATGGCGGTTTCTATGTCGGTAACACTTCACCCCCCAATTTCAGGAAAAAGTGTTACCTGTTCCGGTGCCTGATGGTTTTCACATAGCTTACGTCGGTATCCATTCCGAATAGCACCGTTGCTGTATTGGCCACCAAGTTATCGAAAGGAGCGCCATACCGGCTCACCATGCGCTCCGCCAGATTGCGGACAAAGGCGCGGCGAAAGGTACTCTTCGGGATGCTCCCATCTTCCCGCTTCGATAGGTTCAAATTCGATTGGTATTTATGGGGGCGGCTTGCTGCTGCTCGCGCCTCTTCTGCAAGGTCAACCAGCAAGCCCTCTATCCGGGGAATAGCTGCGCCTTCAGGCAGGTATGCGCCTTCCAGTAACTCGCGGACGTAGTAAAGAACAGAAGTCCAGGCAAGCTCGGATTCGGCCACCTTCCACGCCAGTTTTTGCGCCAGGCTGGCGATTTCTTCCAGCTCTGCCCGACGTTCGGTTTCCGTTTTGCAGTACAACCACAGCGACTCCCTACAATCCCTGTAATAGTTGAAGCAAACCTGCTCAAAACCTTCTCTCCGCTCGCCAGCCAGCTCCGCCAATTTCTTCCAAACACAGCTCATGTTGATCTGATTTTCTTCCGCAAAAAGCGGGTCAAGTGGGTCTTCGGAAATCTCTCTCTTGCTCAGGATGGATAGAGAGCGTTTCATTCCTTGGTGGTGTTCAAACAATGATGGTGGAGCATGGCCAAGAACGTCATATTCCTTGCCGCTCACTTCACCACCTCCAGCCGTTGGGCGCTTTTCGCGGGCTGCTCGATACCAGCCTGTTCCAGCATCCATGCCTCAATGCGGGTATGCCACAGGCGCAGCAGTTCGACGGGGCGCACCCGGTAATGGCGTTCAGCGGTGGCCTTGGGCTTGTGTCCCATGATCTCCGCCACGATTCCGGCGGGCACCTCCACCCATTCGGCCAGGCTGCCGAAGGAGCGGCGCAGATCGTGGAGGGTGACGTGGGGGATTCCGGCGGCCTTCAGGGCGCGGCTGTGCTGCTTGGCTGGCGGGGCGATGGGGCCGGTAGAGCGGCCAGTGGTGAAAACGTAGCGATTCCGGCGCGGCAGTGCCTGGAGTAGCTGGCGAACGTAGGGTGTCAGCGGTATCACTCGCTCACCCTCCACCTTGTCCCGGATGGCGAGGGCGTTCCACTGAAAATCCACGTCCTGCCAGCGGAGTTCGCGCAGTTCGCCAGGGCGGGCACCCGTCAGCAGGAGGGCTTGCAGATAGGCGCGGTGGGCGGGCTCTCCCAGGGCTTGCACGGCCTCGAACCAGGCGGCCAGTTGCTCGCGCTGGAGCGCGCTTTTCCTGGCGTTGCTCGATTTCTGGACGTGCTTTCCGGCGGCGGCAATCAGTTTTTCGGTGTCGTAGAGCCCTTCAAAGCTGGATTGCAGGCTTCCCCAGTGGAGGCAAGCCCGCAACAGCCGGAAAGCCTTTGCCGTCGTGGTGGGCCTTCGGGCGGCTTCCCTGGCCATGTGCTTCCCCAACCTGGCGGGGGTGAGTTCGGGCAGCTTCACCTCGCGCAACGGCCACAGGACGCCAGCCACCGTCTTCTCCTTCGAGCGCTTGCGGGGCTGGCCAGGCTTTGCCATTGCGGCGGCGTGGTCTCTTTTGTGCCACTTGCTCCAGCTTTTCTCATTGGCGGCGGTATAGGCCGCCCACAGGTCGCCAAAGGTTATTCTGGCGCGCTCGATCTCCCGGCGGGCGGCCGCTGCTTTCTCCCGCTCCTTGTGCCGCTCAACTCGCGGGTCTTTTCCTTCCGCAATCGTGGCGGCAATCTTGCGGGCCTCGCGCCTTGCCTCTTCCAAGGTGATGGAATCGACGGGGGCGATGGTGATTCGGGCCTGTCTCCCGTTGATGCGCTGGGAGTAGATGAAGGCGCGGCGGTTGCCACGTTGCAGGCGCACACCAAGGCGGGGAATCTCGGTATCCCACAAGGTGATTTCCTGCTTGCCTGGCGGCAGGGTCAGCCGCTCGATTCGGGAAAGGGTGAGACGCTGGCGCAGAACGCGGTCAGGTGGTGTATCCTTTTGTGGCATGTCGGGCCTCCGGCACAGGTTCGACAATCAGCCCTCACGCGGTGGCAGCCGGTGGGGGCTTTTTCATGTCCGCGATTGCTCCAGGAAGCGCTGGCGGTCTATTTCGATCACTGAAAATCACTGTAATGAAATGCGGGAATTTATCGCAAGCAGCTGTTTTTACAGGCAGAAACCAGTGATTTGCAGTGATTATAGCAGACAGGAAAAATGGCCGACACAAGGACTGAAAATCCTCGTGTCGGTGGTTCGATTCCGCCCCTGGGCACCATTCAAGAAACCCTGTAAAAAAGCCTTCCATGGCTTTATCAGAGTCGCTGTGCCGCAAACGTGGTTTGTGGGTTGCTCCAAAATCAATGGCTTGGCGCCATTGGTTTTGCCTTCACTTCTTTGTGCCCCCCATTTTTACCCCCGTCACAAAAACAGAAATCCCGGTGATAAAACTGAACTTTTTGGCTTTCGTTAAGGTTTGCTTCAGGTTTG
>JALVUB010000211.1 GCA_027023915.1 Sedimenticola sp. | reverse complement strand
CCCGGGTGTCGAGGCGCCGGCGCGGGGTGGCCCGGCGATGTCCACCACCACGAGCCGACGCGCGGAGATCTGGCGTGTTGACCCGCTGGATGGGCGCGCCCGGCGTGCCAGCCGTTTCGGCAGTATCGAGCTCGACAGCGGAAAGCTGCAACAAGGCGCGAGCATCATTGCCCTCTCCCCTGGCGGCAGATGGTTGGCGTTTCGTATCGACGGCAGCCGCCTGGCGTTGCGTTCGTTCCCGGCGGTTGGCCACTAGCCGGACCCAGGTGGAACTTTTTTCCGTTGTTTTGATCCAACCCGCCGGTTTCCTTTCCTTCAAACAACAACAACAGGGAGTCCACGGCCATGATCGAAGTTGCAGGCGTGACGCGCCGCTTCGGCGATTTCACGGCGGTGGCGGATGTGAGTTTCCGCATCCAAGCTGGTGAGATCGTCGGCCTGCTGGGGCATAACGGCGCGGGCAAGACCACACTCATGAAGATGATTACCGGCTACCTTGAGCCCACCTCTGGCACCATCCGGGTGGAGGGGGTTCCGGTGAGCGAAGATCCCTCCCATGCGCAGTCACGCATCGGCTACCTGCCGGAGAATTGTCCTCTCTATCCCGAGATGACGGTGCTGGAGTACCTCGATTTTCAGGCTGGCCTGCACGGCGTGCCGGAGTCCAGGCGCGAGGCGGCCCTGGCGCGCGCCATCCGCCTTACCGAATTGGCGCCCAAGGCGTTGGCGCCCATCCACACCCTTTCGCGCGGTTACCGCCAGCGGGTGGGGGTTGCCCAGGCGATTTTGCACCGCCCGCGCATTCTGATTCTCGACGAGCCCACCAACGGGCTTGATCCCACCCAGATCCTTCACATGCGGCGCCTGATCCGCGACCTGGCCAAGGAGGCCACCGTGATCGTTTCCACCCACATTCTGCAAGAGGTGCAGGCGGTGTGCGAACGGGTCATTATCATGCGTGGTGGGCGCAAGGTGGTGGACGGCAGGCTGGACGAGCTACAGCGGGCCTCCGGCCTGGAGCTGGTGGTGGACCGGCCCTTGGAGGTGGTCAGGCCCGTAGTGGAAAAGCTCGCCGGCGTTTTGGATATCAAGCTGTTGACAGAGGAAGGTGGTCGCTTCCGTTACCATCTGGAAGCTGGCATGGAGCAGGCTCCGGAGGTGGCTCGAGCGGTGCAGGAGGCGGGTTTCGCCCTGCACGGCCTCTGCCCGGAGAAACAAGACCTGGAAGCCCTGTTTGCCGAGGTTCAGAGCGGGGGGGAGGTGCGCCATGTGGCATGACATCCGTCAGATTGCCCGGCGCGAGTTGGGCGCCTTCTTCGGGTCGCCAGTGGCTTATCTTTTCCTCGCCGTCTTTCTGGCCGTAACCCTGTTCGTTTTCTATTGGGCCGAGGCCTTCTTCGCGCGCAACATTGCCGACGTGCGCCCTCTGTTCCAGTGGATGCCGCTGCTGCTGATCTTCCTGGTGGCGGCCCTCACCATGCGCGCCTGGGCCGAGGAGCGGCGCGCCGGCACCCTGGAATCGCTGCTCACCGCGCCGGTGTCGCCCTGGAGCCTGATCCTGGGCAAGTTCCTCGCCGGTTGGCTGCTGGTGGTTCTGGCGCTCTTGCTCACCCTGCCGCTGCCTGTGACGGTGGCCTTCATGGGGCCCCTGGACTGGGGGCCGGTGGTGGGCGGTTACCTGGCCGCGCTGCTGCTGGCGGCCGCCTACCTTGCCATCGGGCTGTGGGCGTCCAGCCGTGCCGAGAACCAGATCGTGGCTCTGATACTCACGGTGGTGGTGGCCGGCACCTTCTATCTGGTGGGATCGCCAGTACTGACTTCCCTGGTGGGCTATCGTGGTGGCGAGCTGCTGCGAGCCATCGGCTTGGGGAGCCGCTTCGAGCAGATTATCCGGGGTGTGCTGGATCTGCGCGATCTTTATTACTATCTCTCCATTGCCGGTCTTTTCCTTCTACTCAACCGGTTGGAGTTGGCGTGGTTACGCTGGGCTGGCAACTCTGGCAGGCCCGGCCACCGTGCCGCCGTGGCACTGACCCTGCTGGCGGCGCTCAACCTTTTGGCAGCCAACCTCTGGCTGGGGCAACTCGGCGGCCTGCGGCTGGATCTCACCGCCGGCAGGCTCTACACCTTGTCCGACGCCACCCGAGGCCAGTTGGCGCGGTTGCGCGAGCCGCTGCTCATTCGCGGCTATTTCAGCGCCGCCACCCATCCTTTGCTGGCGCCTCTGGTGCCGCAGTTGCGCGATCTCTTGAAAGAATACGCGGTGGCTGGCGGCGACCGGGTGCGGGTGGAGTTTGTCGATCCTCATGAAGACCCAACAGCCGAGGCGGAGGCGGGATCACGCTACGGCATCCGTCCGGTGCCCTTCCGCACCGCAAGCAAGTACCAGGCGTCGGTGGTGAACAGCTATTTTCATGTGCTGGTGCGCTATGGCGACCAGTACAAGGTGCTGGGCTATGAAGACCTGGTGGATATCAAGATGCGCAGCGAGACCGATTTGGCGGTGGCGCTGCGCAATCCCGAGTACGCCATCACCGCCGCCATCCGCAAGGTGGTGAACCAGTACCAGGGGGGTGGCAGTCCCTTCCAGAATCTGACCCGCCCGGTGATCCTGCACGCCTATCTGACCGCGGACAAGAAACTGCCGGGGGTGATGAAGCAGGCGCGCCAGGCGCTGCAATCGGCGCTGGACAAGCTCACCAAAGAGGCACAGGGGCGGTTGAAAGTGAAGGTCGAAGATCCCGACGCCGACGCCGTCCTGGCCAAGCGGTTGCAGCAGAAAGAGGGCTTTCAGCCCATGATTCTGGATCTGCTCCATCCCACGCCCTTCTGGTTCTACCTGGTGCTGGACGATGGCCGTCAGCACATGCCGGTGCCCCTGCCGGAGAAACTCGACGAGGCGGGCTTCCGCAAGGCGCTGCTGGCCGGGGTGCGCCGCTTCTCGCCTGGTTTTCTCAAGACCCTGGCGGTGTTCGCGCCGGGCGGCGGCCATCCCAACCCCTTCGGTGTCGGCAACCGGGGGCGTCAGTACCAGGTGCTCAAGCAACAACTGGCAGACTCGGTGCGCTGGGTGGAGACCGATCTCAAGTCGGGCCGGGTGCCGGCGGACGCCGACATGCTGATGGTGCTGGCGCCTGAAAAGCTGAACGAGAAACAGCAGTTCGCCATCGATCAGTTCCTCATGCGCGGTGGCACCGTGTTGGTGGCCATGAGCGCCCAAAAGGTAACCGTGGAGCCTTCCCTTTCCGCCATGCCGGTGAAAAGCGGGCTGGAAAAATGGCTCGAAAGTCAGGGGCTGAAGCTGGGGCGGAAGCTGGTGCTCGATCCCCGCGCCGGCGCCCTGCCCATTCCAGTGGAACGTTCGGTGGCGGGCTTCCTGGTGCGCGAGGTTCGGCTGGTGAAATACCCCTACATTCTCGATGTGCGGGAGGAGGGGCTCAACGCCGATTCGCCCGTTACCGCCAGTCTGGATCAGCTTTATGTGCCCTTTGCCTCACCCATCGAGGTGGACGGCAAAAAGAACGCCGGACGCAAGGTGACGTGGCTGCTGCGCTCGTCGTCGCAAAGCTGGCTTTCCGGCGGCAGCAACATCGTTCCAGACTTTCGCCGCCATGGTGACCTTGGTTTCGAGCCGGCTGAAAAGCGGGGTGCGCGAACCATTGCGGTGATGGTGGAAGGGCGTTTCGACTCGGCCTTCAAGGGACGCCGGTCTCCGCTGCTGACCGAAAAAAAGTCGAAGAAAAAGGATGACAAGGAAAAGCCCGCTTCCCATGCCGAAAGTGTTATCGAGCGCTCGCCCGACGGCGCCCGCCTCATTGTGGTGGGCTCGGGCCTTCTTTTCAGCGACCAGGCCGAGGCATTGTTCGAAAGCGCACTGGGCACCGAATACGGCAAGCCGGCCCAATTTGCCCAGAACCTGGTGGACTGGTCACTGGAAGATCAGGCCTTGCTGGCCCTCCGCGGACGCAACCGCAGCCGCTTCGCGCGCACCCTTACACCCATGAGTGCCGCCCGGCAGCGTGGGCTCGAATATCTCGATTACGGTGTCATCCTGGCCGGCCTGATCGTGGTGTGGCTGGTGCATCGGCGGCGCAAGGCCGTGCGTTTGGAAGGTTATCGCAGGCTCCTGCAGGAGGTGTGAGATGAACCGCAAGCTGTTGATGCTCGGTGTACTGCTGGTGGCGCAACTGCTGCTATCCCTTGGTCTTGCCCAGCGTGGCAACCCGCTGGCGCCCCGTCATGTCCAGCGTCCCCTGGCTGACAATCTCGATCGGGCCGACCGTCTGGAGATCGACGACGGTGACGGCCATCAGGTGACCCTGAGCAAGGCCAAGGACGGTTGGCGGCTGCCCGACTATTTCGGCGTGCCCGCCGACCAGGGCAAGGTCAGGTCGGCGCTGGATGCCTTGGCCAAGGCTCGTCTGAATGAACCGGTGGCCACCAGCGGGGACGCGGCGGAACGGTTCCAAGTGGCAGATAAGAAACATGGTCGCCATCTGGTGGTGAAACAGGGTGGCCGCAAGCTGCTCGATCTCTACCTTGGCCGCTCCGCCGGGGTGGGCAAGAGCTACCTGCGGCGGGCGGATGAGAGGGAAGTCTATCTGGCCAAGGTGGCCGAGTGGGACTTTCCCGCCAAGGCGTCCCAGTGGCTCGACCAGAAGCTGCTGAAAAAGGAGACGAGTAACCTTATCGCCATCACCATTGACGGGCTTCGCCTGATCAAGAAAGGGCAGGGCGACAAAGCGGTGTGGAAGGCGGAAAATCCGCCAAAGGGACAGGCGCTCGATCAAGACGGTGTGAAACGGCTGCTCGATGCCCTGTCGGTGGCTCGGGTGGATGAAGTGCTGGGCACTGAAGTTGACAAGGCTTGGCGCCTCGACAAACCTGAACGCACCTTGGTGCTGGAATCAAAGGGCCATAAGGTCACCTGGAGGATCAGTCGTCCCGACAAGGCCGACTACCGAGTACTGAAAAGTTCGGCTCATCCATGGTACTTCAAACTTGAGGGCTGGAATGCCAACCCTCTTCTCGATGCGACCAAACCGTCAGGCTTGTTCAAGGAAGAAAACAAAGCAGAGCCAAATAAAAAAGAGAAAAAGTGATTCCAGGATAGTGGAGTGACTTTCCGCTGTTTCAGCGAAGCCGGCGTTCAGGAACCTCTGAGTTTAATCCTGGACGAACCAGAGGGGGACAAGATGCGGGTTCATGGATTAAATCAGAGGTTCCTTCAGTACATGACCGTTGCCTGAACGGGTTGCCGTTTCAGAAGAGGTGAAGGTAAACGCGATTGCCTTGCTGCTCTTGCATCGCGCCACCACCTTATTCTATTGTGTAACCATGGAGATGGCCGGATAGCCGCTGTCGTTCAGGATTTCTGACGATGGAGGAAAGTCCGGGCTCCACAGGGCAGGCTGCCAGGTAACGCCTGGGGGGCGCGAGCCCACGGAAAGTGCCACAGAAAACAGACCGCCTACCCCGGACAGGTTTCTGATCCGGGCGGCAAGGGTGAAAAGGTGCGGTAAGAGCGCACCGCGCTGCCGGTAACGGCAGTGGCAGGGTAAACCCCAGCCGGAGCAAGACCAAATAGGGAAGCGCGCGCCGCAAGGCGCGACCCGTGGCCCGCGGGTGCTTCCGGGTAGGTCGCTCGAGGCGTCCGGTGACGGGCGCCCCAGCTGAATGGCTATCGGCGGCGCCCCAGCGCCGTTACAGAACCCGGCTTACAGGCCATCTCCACTTTCCCCCACTCTCTCCTTTCGTGATCGAGTTCTCGCGCATTTTTCGCGCTAATCTTCACAAAGTACTTTAAGTTTGTTATGTACCGCCATGTTTTGGTGGCGGTTTGATTTGATTTGAAATGTGTCGGTAAGCCTTTGAGTTGAAAGCATTTTTTTGATTTCTTCCTTGACCGGCGAAAGAATAGCTCCTATGAT
>JALVUB010000210.1 GCA_027023915.1 Sedimenticola sp. | reverse complement strand
AGCATTTCGGCGCCCTGACCCACGGCCAGCGCCAGGGGCAGCAACCCCACCACCGTGGTGAGAGTGGTCATGAGGATGGGACGCAGCCGCTGGCGGCCCGCTTCCACCACCGCCTCCGCCAGCGGCAGCCCCTCGCGCCGCCGCTGCTCCATGAACTCCACCAGCAGAATGGCATTGTTCACCACCATGCCGGCCAGCATGATGAGGCCGAGCCACACCGGCATGGTGAGGGGGGTATGGCTCCAGCGCAACCCCAGGGAGACGCCGATGAGACTGAAAACCAGGCTGACCAGGATCACCAGGGGATTGCGCAAGGATTCGTACTGCACCGCCATCACCACCAGCACCAGGAATACCGCCAGCCCCAGCAACTCGGCCCCCAGGGCCCGTCCCTGCTGCAAGGCGAGGTAACCACCTCCTTCCTGTAGCAGGTAGCCCGGCGGCAGATCAAGGGCCTCCAGCCGCTTGCGGGCCGCTTGCGCCACCACCGAGAGGCTGGCGCCCTCGGCCAGGGAGGCGGTCACCTCCACTGTTCGCTGCTGTTGTTCCCGCAGGATGGTGGCCGGCGCGGGGGTCAGGCGGATGCGCGCCACCTCGCCCAGGCGCACGGGCACCCGCTTTTTGTCGCCTGCCATCAGCACCAGCTCTTCCAACTGCCGGGGAAAGCGGTCCAGCGGATCGAGCCGCAACAAAATTTCGATGCCGCGGTCGCCGGCGATGAAACGCCCCACCCGCCGCCCCTCCAGGGCGTAACGCACCGCCTTGCCGATGCGCTCGGCCCCCAGGCCCAGGCTGCGGGCTTTCTCCCGGTCCAGCTCGATGGAGAGCTGCATGGTGGTCTCTTCGTCGGAACGCTTGATGTTGCGCAGCCCCGGCAGTCCGGCCAGCAGCTTCTCCATGCGGCGGCCAATGGCCGCCAGGCGGTCAAGATCGGGCCCTTGCACCTGAAAGCTGAGATCGTCGTCCCCGCGATCCAGCCGCAGGCCGCGGATGCCCCTGCGATGGACGCGGACGCGCACCCCCGCCAGTCGCTCCCGCCGCAAGCGTTCACGCAGCGCTTCGATCCATTTGCCAAGGGGCGGGCGCCGTCCCACCGGCAGAAGCTGTACCTGGATATTGGCGCGGTTGGGGCTTTGATAGACCGAGCGGCCGAAGGTGTAGCCACCCACTGTGGTTAATACGGAATCCACCGCCCGGTCGTTCAGCAGAACCCGCTCCACCTGGCGGGTGATGCGATCCATCTCATCCACGGAAACATCGCGGTCGGCGGTGAGATAGAGCCCCACGCGGCCATCGTCGATGCGCGGCAGAAAGCGGTCCAGGGGGCGCAGCAGGTCTGGCAGAGTGGCCGCCAGGGCGGCGATAAAGAACGCCACAACCAGCCAGCGCCAGCGGAGCAGCAGCCGCAGCAGGGCGGCGTAACCCAGCTCCAGCTTTTCCAACAGACGGTTCGCCAGGCGGCGGAAGACACCCTCCCCGCCCACCGGAATCCGCCCCGCCAGGGCGGGCACCAGGGTGAGAGCCACCACAAGGGCGGCGACGATGGCGGCGGAGATGGTGACGATCAGCTCCCTGAACAACAATCCAACCAGCCCGCCGGCGAGTAAAAAGGGCAGCACCGCCGCCAGATTGGTGGTGGTGGCGGCGACGATGGGCGAAGTGACCTCGCCCGCCGCCCGCCACGAGGCTTCCACTGGCGCCTCGCCACGGCGCTGATGGCGGTGAATGTTCTCCAGCATGACGATGGTGCTGTCCACCAGCATTCCCACCCCCAGGGCCAGGCCGCCGATGGTCATCAGGTTGAGAGTGAGGCCGGTGGCGGCCATCAACGCCAGGGTCACCAGAATGGCGATGGGAATGGCGCTGCCGATGACCAGGGTGCGGCGCGGGTCACCCAAAAAGAGCCACACCACCGCCATCGCCAGCAGGGCGCCACCGAGAGCCGCGGTGGCGGCGTTGCGCAGGGCGCGGCGGATGTGGCGCGCCTCGTCGTTCACCGCCACCACCTCGATCCCCTTCGGTATGAGCCCTTCCCCGGAGAAGCGCGCCAGCGCCTGGTTTGCCCTGTCCACCACCGCCACGGTGTTGGCCTGGGGCTGTTTTTGCAGTGACAGCTTCACCGCCGGCGCGCCATTCAGGCGGATGCGTACCCGCGCCTCCCCGGCGCTGTCGTAAACCCTGGCCACCCGCTCCAGAGGCACCACCGCGCCGTTGCCCAGAGGCAGCGGAAGGCTCGCAATGGCGCCAATCTCGCGCAGACGGCCGCGGGTCTGCACCGGAATCTCGCTTTCCGACAGGCGAAGCCGGCCACCGGGATAATCAAGATTCTCCTTTTGCAGCAGGGTTTCCAGATCGAAGATATCGAGCCGGCGCGCCGCCAGCGCCAGAGGATCGGCCAGCACCTGAATCTGACGCCGCAGGCCGCCGGCCACCTCGGCGGCGGCCACCCCCGGAAGGTTCACCAGCCGCCTGCCCAGGGTGTAGTCCACCCAGTCGCGCAAGGCAACGGCATCCAGCGTGGAGGCGCGGATGGCGTATTCGGCCACCGGCAACTGAGAAGGGTCGCGCTTGTAGATGACCGGCGGCTCGATGCCATCAGGCAGAAAACGGCGCGCGCGGTCGAGGCGGATGGTGGCGTCGCGCAGGGCGGCGTCCATGTCGGTGCCGTAAGCAAAATCGAGATCCACCGCCGAGCGCCCCTGGCGGGTGGAAGAACGCACATGCAGCGCCCCGTCGGTGATGGCAAGCTGCTCTTCGAGCTGTCGGGTCACCTCGTCTTCCATGATGGTGGCCGGCACCCCGGGGTCGTTTACCCGCACGGCGACACTGGGATAGATAAGATGGGGCAGCAGATCAATGCGCAGCCGCGTGGCGGCAAACAGCCCCAGCACCACCGCCGCCAGAGTGAGCATCACCACGGCGACAGGATGACGGATAGACCAGTGGGCAAGGTTGGAGCCGGTGTTCACCGGATTGATTGTAGCTCAGCTCGTGGAACCCACGCCCAAGCGTTTCAACAGCAGCGGCATGAGAAGCTGGTAGAGCCCGATCCCGGCGGCGTCCGCCGCCATGTCGGCAACCGAGAAAGAGCGGTGGGGAATGAAATACTGGATGCATTCGATGGCGATGCCATAGGCCATCAGGGGCAGCCAGAAGCGCCAGTCGAAATCCCGGTGGGGCCAGCTTGCGTGAGAGAGCATGGCAAGCAGACCGAAAGCCAGCGTGTGGGCCACCTTGTCGTTGATGGGAATGCCGCTCTCGCCCACGCTGGGAGTGAGCATGAGCCAGGTGAGAAGCGTGAGGACGAGAAGCAGGGCCAACCTGGCGCCGGTTTGGGCGCAGGCGGAAAGGGGCAGCTTCATCCGCTCGCTTTCTCCCGCTCGATGGCACGGTAGCCGATGTCCTTGCGGTAGTAGAGACCATCCCAATGGATCTGGCCCGCCAGCGCATAGGCCCGTTCGGCGGCCTGGGTGACGTTTTCACCCAAGGCGGTAACGCAGAGCACCCGGCCACCGGCGGTGACCACCTGCCCGTCCTGCTCGGCGGTACCGGCGTGGAAGATCTTGGTCCCCTCCGGTTCGGTTTCGGGCAGACCCTCGATGGGATCGCCGGTACGGTAGTCGCCGGGATAGCCACCGGCGGCCAGCACCACGCCCAGGGCGGCGCGGCTGTCCCACTCGGCCTGTTCCTGGTCCAGCCTGCCCTCCAGCGCCGCCAGGCAGTGGGCCACCAGATCGGACTTCATGCGCAGCATGATGGGCTGGGTCTCGGGGTCGCCGAAGCGGACATTGAACTCCAGCACCTTGGGGTTGCCCTGGGCGTCGATCATGAGACCGGCGTAGAGGAAGCCGGTGAAGGGGCTGCCCTCGCCGGCCATGCCGAGAATGGTGGGGCGGATCACCTCTTCCATGATGCGCTCGTGCATCTCGGGGGTGACCACGGGCGCCGGCGAGTAGGCGCCCATGCCGCCGGTGTTGGGGCCGGTGTCCCCCTCGCCCACCGCCTTGTGGTCCTGGGAGGAGGCCATGCTGAGCACGTTGCGGCCGTCGGCCATGACGATGAAGCTGGCCTCCTCGCCGTTGAGAAACTCCTCGATCACCACCCGGTGGCCCGCCTCGCCGAAGGCGTTGCCGGCCAGCATGTCGCGCACCGTCTCCTCGGCGGTCTTCATGTCCTGGGCCAGGATCACCCCCTTGCCGGCGGCCAGGCCGTCGGCCTTGATGACGATGGGCGCCCCCACCTGGTGGAGGTAGGCGATGGCCTCGTCCACATCCGAAAAGACGCCGTAGGCGGCGGTGGGAATCTGGTGACGGGCGAGAAAATCCTTGGTGAAGGCCTTGGAGCCTTCGAGGCGCGCGGCGTTGCGCGAGGGGCCGAAGCACTTGAGGCCGGCGGCGGTGAAGCTGTCCACCAGCCCCGCCACCAGGGGGGCCTCGGGGCCGACGATGGTGAGGCCGATGTCGTTCTGCAGGGCGAAGGCCTTGAGGGCGTCGGTGTCGGTGGCGGCGATGGGGACGTTCTCCATCTTCGGCTCCCGCGCCGTGCCAGCGTTGCCCGGCGCCACGAAGACCTTGTCCGCCAGGGCCGACTGCGCCGCCTTCCACGCCAGCGCATGCTCGCGCCCGCCACCGCCGATGATGAGAATGTTCATGTCGTTCTCTCCGTTTGCCGCAAATTCCGTAGGTCGGGCTTCAGCCCGACATCAACCGGCATATTGTCGGACTGAAGTCCGACCTACAACATCAATGACGGAAATGGCGCATCCCGGTGAACACCATCGCCATGCCGTGTTCATCGGCGGCGGCGATCACCTCCTCGTCGCGCATGGAGCCGCCGGGCTGGATGACGGCGACGATGCCCGCCTCGGCGGCGTTGTCGATGCCGTCGCGGAAGGGGAAGAAGGCGTCCGAGGCCATCACCGAGCCCTTCACCTCCAGGCCGGCGTGCTCCGCCTTGATGGCGGCGATGCGCGCCGAGTTGACCCGGCTCATCTGGCCGGCGCCCACGCCGATGGTCATGTTGTCGCGACCATAGACGATGGCGTTGGACTTGACGAACTTGGCCACCCGCCAGGTGAAGAGCAGGTCGCGCATCTCCTCCTCGGTGGGGGCGCGCTTGGTCACCACCGTGAGCTCGTTGTAGAGGACCAGGTCGGCATCCTGCACCAGCAGGCCGCCGTTGACCCGCTTGAAGTCGAGCCGCGCCGCCGGGCTCTGCGGCCATTCGCCGCACTCGAGCAGGCGCACGTTCTTCTTCGCCGCCACCGCCTGGGCCGCCTCGGCGGAGACGCGCGGCGCGATGATGACCTCGACAAACTGGCGTTCGATAATGGCGGCGGCGGTCTCGCCGTCCAGCTCGCGGTTGAAGGCGATGATGCCGCCGAAGGCCGACTCGGGGTCGGTGGCGTAGGCGCGGTCGTAGGCTTCCAGCAGCGTCCCGCCCAGGGCCACCCCGCAGGGGTTGGCGTGCTTGACGATGACACAAGCCGGCCCTTCGTCGAACTGCTTGACGCACTCCAGGGCGGCGTCGGTGTCGCCGATATTGTTGTAGGAGAGTTCCTTGCCCTGAAGCTGGCGCGCGGTGGCCACGCTCGCCTCCTCCAGTTCGTGCTCGACGAAGAAGGCCGCCTTCTGGTGCGGGTTCTCGCCGTAGCGCATGGTCTGCACCTGGCGGAACTGGAGGTTGATGGTGCGGGAGAAGTCGCCGCGGCTGCCGTCGGCCTGAATGGCGCCCAGATAGTTGGCGATGGCGCCGTCGTAGCGGGCGGTGTGCTCGAAGGTCTTCACCGCCAGGCGGAAGCGGGTCTCGTCGCTGAGGGCGCCGTCGTGCTGTTTCATCTCCGCCAACACCCGGGCGTAGTCCAGGGGGTCCACCACCACCGCCACGTCGCGGTGGTTCTTGGCCGCGGCGCGGATCATGGCGGGACCGCCGATGTCGATGTTCTCGATGGCGGTCTCCAGATCGCACTCGGGATCGGCCACGGTCTGCTCG
>JALVUB010000209.1 GCA_027023915.1 Sedimenticola sp. | reverse complement strand
GAAACGGCCTTTCGTGTCCCGGGAGATCGACGAACCCACGTTGGAACTGATGCGGGCGATCAAGCGCCAGTTCGATCCCAATGCTATTCTCAATCCAGGCAAGGCCATCCCCTGACAAGGAGACTCGCCCATGAACACCCGTACTGCTCTCTTTTTTCTCCTGTTGCCCCTGGCTGCCGCGGCGGGCGAACTGACCAGCACCGCCAAAGATCAGGCAGATCTTTCCCTTACCATCTATAACAACGACCTGGCCCTGGTGCGCGAGACCCGACAGGTGAAACTGCCGGCGGGCGAAGTGACCCTCGCCCTGCGCGAAGTAAGTGGCAAGATGCAACCCGAAACTGCCCTCCTGAAAGCGGTGGACAATGGCGAGCCGCTGGAGATCATCGAACAAAATTTCGACTACAACCTGCTCACCCCTCGAAAACTGCTGGAGATGTCCCTGGGGCGCGAGATCGGCATCGCCCGTACCAATCCGGCAACGGGCAAGGAAACCGTCGAGCGGTCCAAGGTGCTCAGCACCCAGCAGGGGCTGGTGGTGCGCATCGGCGATCGCATCGAAACCAATCCCGGCGGCCGCTATATTTTCGACAACATCCCCCCCAAGCTGCGCGACAAACCCACCCTGGCCACCCGGCTCTCTACCAAACAGGGCGGCAACCGCGCTCTTGAGCTGAGCTACCTGAGCGCCGGACTGAGCTGGCGCGCCGATTATGTGGGCCGACTGGACAAAAAGGATCGGCACATGGCACTGGCCGGCTGGGTGACCCTGACCAACAACTCGGAAACCGACTACCACAACGCCAGGCTGCAACTGGTGGCCGGCCAGGTGAACCGCGTGGTCGCCCGCCAGCCGATCATGGAGCGCCGGGTCTATCTCGCCGACGCTCCCGCCCAACGCAAGGTGCGGGAAGAACCCCTGCTGGCCTACCACCTCTATACCCTGCCGAGAAAAACCACGCTTCTCGACCGGCAGACCAAGCAGGTGGCCTTTCTTACCGCCGATGAAATTCCGGTGGAAAAGAAATACCGGGTAACCGGCTCCACCATTTCCGGTTATGCCCAAACAAATCATTGGCGTGAAATGCCGGTGGCCGTCTATTTGAGCTTCCGCAACGATACCGCCTCAAACCTTGGTCTGCCTCTGCCAGCGGGCATCCTGCGAATCTACCGGGAAGACAGCCATGGCGACTTTCAGTTTGTCGGCGAGGATCGCATCCGCCACACCCCCCGCGACGAGTCCGTTCGCACCAAACTGGGCAATGCATTTGACATCACCGCCCGACAGATCCAAACCTATTGGAAAAAGCGTGTCCCTCCGTTCCCCTATAAAAACGCCACTGAAAGCGGCCACCGCATTGTGCTGCACAACGCCGGCAAACAGACTGTGGACGTCATAGTCACCGAACACCTGGATGGCGACTGGAAGATCCCAAAAGAAAATCTGCGCCATGGAAAACTGAACAGCAGCACGGCTCAATGGGTGGTAAAACTGCCACCCGGCGGCAAAAAGACGCTGGAGTACCAGGTACTCACCAAGTGGTAACCGCCTCGTCAGCCCCCAACAAGCCATAAAAAGCCCCGTGGGACGCCATTGTCCCCGAGGAAGGTCTGAAAAATTCAGGCCTTCCTCAGGCGCATGGAAGTGCCGGCAAAATCAATGGCGCCGGGAACACGCCGGAAGGGCTGAGTCTTTACAAAATACAAGCTCACAAAAACGGGGAGACGTCAGATCAAACCGGAACCTCGGATTTCCTGAAGAAAAACCAACAACCGCCGATATAGCGAAGGAAGAACGGGGACATGCCCCCGTCAATTTCCGACACAAGGAGATTCGAACCATGATCGCAAGTGTTCTGGTGACCTGGCTGCTGTTGTCATTTCCCGCGATGGCTGCTGCTTCCGAAAGCAGTCATCTGCTGGATCTCACCAACCACTGGTCAGGCTACCTTTCCCTGGCCATTTTCGGCATCGCCTATCTGGTGGTGATGGGGGAGGAGTTCACCCATTTACGCAAATCGAAGCCGGTGGTGCTGGCGGCTGGGGTGATGTGGGCACTGGTGGCGTGGGTCTATCAGGCCCACGGGATCGACGGCGCGGTGGATGAGGCGCTGCGCCACAACCTGCTGGAGTACGCGGAGCTGCTGCTCTTCCTGCTGGTGGCGATGACTTACATCAACGCCATGGACGAACGCAACGTCTTCGAGGCCCTGCGGGTGTGGCTAGTGCGCAAGGGACTGGGATTCCGCGCGCTTTTCTGGATCACCGGGCTGCTGGCCTTTTTCATCTCGCCGGTGGCGGACAACCTCACCACCGCCCTGCTGATGTGCGCGGTGGTGCTGGCGGTGGGGGGGGACAACCAGCGCTTCGTGCTGCTTTCCTGCATCAACATCGTGGTGGCGGCCAACGCGGGAGGCGCCTTCAGCCCCTTTGGCGACATCACCACTCTGATGGTGTGGCAGAAGGAGATCGAAACGCCCCAGGGACCAGTGGATTTCTGGAGCTTCTTCCACCTTTTCATACCCGCGTTGCTCAACTGGCTGGTGCCGGCGGCCATCATGTCGCTGAAGATTCCGGCGCAAAAACCGGAACCAGTGGCGGAAGAGTTGGGGTTGAAACGGGGCGCGCGACGCATCGTGGCCTTCTTTCTTCTCACCATCGTCACCGCGGTGGCCTTCCACAACTTTCTCGACCTGCCGCCGGTCATCGGCATGATGACGGGGCTCGCCTATCTGCAATTTTTCGGCTACTACCTCAAACGCACCGCCCGCAAGCGGTTTGGGCCGGACTCTCCCGATGCCACCGGCGATCTTGGTGATCCGGTTGCTTTCGACATCTTTCGCAAGGTGGCGCATGCGGAGTGGGACACCCTGCTCTTTTTCTACGGCGTAGTGCTCTGCGTGGGCGCCTTGGGCTTCATCGGCTATCTGGCGTTGGCCTCTCAGGTGATGTACACCGGCTGGGGAGCCACCACCGCAAATATTTCCGTGGGGCTCATGTCTTCCATCATCGACAATATCCCCGTGGTGTTCGCCGTGCTCACCATGAACCCGGAAATGTCGCAAGGTCAATGGATGCTGGTGACGCTCACCGCCGGCGTGGGCGGCTCGCTGCTCTCCGTAGGCTCGGCCGCCGGCGTGGCGCTGATGGGCCAGGCGCGTGGCAGTTACACCTTCTTTGGCCACCTGAAATGGACACCGGTCATCGCGCTGGGATATGCCGCCAGTATCCTGGCCCATATGTGGATCAACCGCGCCATGTTTTGACCGGAACGCGGACTTTAGACCCCAGGGGTTGTGGTATAGTTTCCCCGCTGGATCAACAGTCAAGCCGCCTTCCTTCGTTGGACAGGCGGTTTCACTGTTGATTCATCTTTTTTCGAGAAGAAATCCCGGGAGGTACCCCATGTCCAAAAAGCACCCCGTCGTGGTTGTCACTGGCTCTTCCGGCGCCGGCACCACCACCGTCAAGCGCGCTTTTGAGCACATCTTTCTGCGTGAAGGCATCAACGCGGCCATCATTGAAGGTGACAGCTTCCACCGCTACGACCGTGCCGAGATGAAGGTAAAAATGGCCGAGGAAGGGCTGAGTCACTTCGGCCCGGAAGCCAACTGTTTCGACAAGCTGGAAGAGCTGTTCCGCACCTATGGCGAGACAGGCACCGGCAAGAAGCGTTATTACCTCCATTCGCCGGAAGAGGCGGAAGAGCATAACGCCCGCCTGGGCACCGACAAAAAGCCGGGTGAGTTCACCCCCTGGGAAGACCTGCCGGAAAACACCGATCTGCTCTTTTATGAAGGCCTTCACGGCATGGTGGTGACCGAAGAGCACAATGTGGCCCAACACGTGGACCTGGGCGTGGGCGTGGTGCCCATCGTCAACCTGGAGTGGATCCAGAAGATCCACCGCGACAGCAAGGAACGGGGTTATTCGGCGGAAGCGATCGTCGACACCATCCTGCGGCGGATGCCCGATTACATCAAGCACATCACGCCCCAGTTCTCCCGCACCGACATCAACTTCCAGCGGGTGGCCACGGTGGACACCTCCAACCCCTTCATCGCGCGGGACATTCCCACCCCCGATGAGAGCTTCGTGGTGATCCGCTTCGCCGACCCGGCCAAGTTCGATATCGACTTCCCCTATCTGCTCAACATGATCCCCAACTCCTTCATGTCGCGGCGCAACACCATCGTGGTGCCCGGCGGCAAGATGGGCTACGCCATGGAGATCATTCTCGGCCCCATCATTGACCGCATGATGGAACAGCGGGGCTGAATCCTACCAACCCCTGCCCGCTCGGGCAGGGGACACCCCCTTTCAAAACCCGGTTTCTTCTTTAACACAGCAGCAGGACTGGCATGGAGACGATCCCCACCACGCCGTTGGTCTGGAACAACCAGATGGCGGCTTCCGGCATCATTCTCATCCTTACCTTCATCGGCATCTTCACCGAAGGCATCCACGGCTTCCACCGCACCAAGTTCGCCATGCTGGGCGCGGCGCTGATGGTGATCGTCGGCCAGATCATGGGCTTCTACAACCCGGAGCTGGCGCTGGAGGCCATCGACTGGAACGTGGTCTTCCTGTTGGGCGCCATGATGACCATCGTCGCCATCATGATTCCCACGGGGGGGTTCCAGGCACTGGCCTACCGCATCGCCGATCTGAGCAAGGGGCGCAAGTTTCTGCTGCTTTCCATGCTGGGCACCGCTGTAACCGTCATTTCACTGCTGCTGGACAATGTCACCACGGTGGTGATCTTCGGCCCGCTTATCGTCATGATCGCGCAGGCGCTTAAGACCAACCCCATTCCCTATCTGCTGGCCGCGGCGCTGCTCTCCGACACCGGCGGCGTGGCCACGCTGGTGGGAGACCCGCCCAACATGATGATCGGATCGGCCGCCCACATCAGCTTCAACAGCTTCGTCATCCACATGGGCGGGGTGGTCACTCTTGCCTGGCTGGCCATTCTGGGCGCCCTCTGGCTGCTGTTCCGCAAGGAGCTGGCGCAAAAAGCACCACCGACGGACTTTTCCGAACAGGAAGCCATAGCCGACCCCTACACCTGGAAGGCGTCCATCGGGGTGCTGGGCGTGATGGTGGTCTTTTTCGTCATCCATCACACCCTGCATTGGGAGCCCTGGGTGGTGGCGGCCCTGGGGCTTACCGCGCTGGTCTTCATCGGCCGCAACGTGGACATGGACGCCTCTTTCCAGGACATTGAGTTGAGCCTGCTCATCTTTTTCCTGTCGCTCTTCGTATTGGTGGGCGGCGTGGAGCAGAGCCATTTTCTCCAATATCTGGGGCAATTCATCGCGCCTTTCGTCGCCTCCGACCTGCTGCTGGCCACCATTGTGCTGATGTGGGTGGCCGCCGCCCTTTCAGCGATGATCGACAACATTCCCTTCACCGCCGCCATGATCCCCATCATCCTCGGCATGGAACAGCAGGGGATCAACGTCACGCCGCTCTGGTGGGGGTTGGCCGTGGGCGTGGGCATGGGCGGCAACGGCACTCATCTGGGTTCCACCGCCAACGTCTTCATCGTCACCCTATCGGAGCGGGTGGCCAAGGAGACCGGCAGGCCGGAACACCGCATCACGCCAGGCGTCTGGTTCAGGAAGGGCACCCCGGCGATGCTGGCCACCCTGGTGGCCTCCACCCTCTGCTTCTGGCTCTTCTGGGATTTCTTCAGCAAGCCGCTGTAGGTCGGGCTTCAGCCCGACAACCGTACGCTTTCGGGGCGCCGCCGCCCCGGTTCTTGTGACGGGAACGCCGTGAATACATCCCTGTAGGCTCCGCCTCGGCATCCTGCCTCGGAGGTCCCGTCACAAGAACCGGGCCGTCGGCTCGCAGGCGGATCGGGGGGATTGTCGGGCTGAAGCCCGACCTACCGAGAGAGACGACGGCGGATGGCATCGAGCAGCCGCTCGCGGGTGAGCCCCGCCTCTTCCAGTTGCTCGGCCTGGGTGCCTTGCTCGATGTAATCATCGGGCAGGCCGAGCA
>JALVUB010000208.1 GCA_027023915.1 Sedimenticola sp. | reverse complement strand
GGCTGCGCCGGTATGTTCAGCGCGCCGGCGGCCATCGAGCTTTACGCCCAGGCGTTCGAGCAGGCCGGCGCGCTGGATCGGCTGGAGGCGTTCGCCAGCTTTCACGGGCCGGACTTTTACGGCCTGCCGCGCAACGCGTCCACCATCACGCTGAAAAAGGCGCCGTGGCGGGTGTCCGATTTCCTCCCGTTTGGCGGGGAGACCGTGGTGCCCATGTCGGCGGGCGAGACGCTGAACTGGAAGCTGGAGACAGGCCGGTGAACGGCAGGCCGCCCCTTGACCCCACCCAGCGCACCCTGCGACTGGCCATCTGGCTGGCGGCGGCGCTGATCTTCTTTTACTGGGTTTGGCCCTCGCTACAAGGATGGCTGCTCACCGTCACCGCCAAGCCCCGCGCGGTGACGCCCCGTGGCGAGCTTACCCAGATGGAAAAGACCAACATTGCCATCTTCCGGCAGGCGAGCCCTTCGGTGGTCTATATCACCACCACCCAGGATTTCATCAATCTCTGGACGCGGGACATCACCCGTATTCCCAGGGGCACGGGTTCCGGCTTCGTCTGGGACGCGCACGGCCACATCGTCACCAATTATCATGTGGTGAAGGATGCTTCCGCCGCTTACGTCAGGCTGGCCGACCAGAAGACCTACCGCGCGGTGCTGGTGGGCGCCAGCCCGGCGGACGATCTGGCGGTGCTGCGCATTCAGGCCGCGTTCAGCCTGCTCAAGCCGCTGCCCATCGGCAGCAGCCACGACCTGAAAGTGGGGCAGGTGGTCTATGCCATCGGCAACCCCTTCGGACTGGACCATACGCTGACCACCGGCGTCATATCGGCCCTGGACCGCACCATCCGCACCGAGGGCGGCGTCATCCACGGCCTGATCCAGACCGATGCCGCCATCAACCCCGGCAATTCCGGCGGCCCGCTGCTCGACAGCGCCGGCCGGCTGGTGGGCATCAACACCGCCATCTACAGTCCGTCGGGGGCGTATGCCGGCATTGGTTTCGCGGTGCCGGTAGACCGGGTCAACCGCGTGGTGCCCAGGCTGATCGCCCATGGGCACTACCAGCATCCCAGGCTTGGGGTGGTGGTGGATGACCAGATGAGCCGCGCGGTGACGGCTAAGCTGGGTGTGGAAGGCGTGCTGGTGCTCAAGGTGGAGGCCGGTTCCGCCGCTGCTGAAGCAGGCATCCGCGGCAGCCGCGTCACAGAGGACGGAAGCCTGATTCCGGGCGATATCATTCTTGCCGTGGGCGGCCATCAGGTGAGCAGTGCTGACGAACTGCGCGCCGTGCTGGACAAGCATCAGGTGGGCGACCAGGTTACGCTCAAGCTGTTGCGCGGGGACAGGGTGATGGATCTGCCGGTTTTGTTGCAGTGAACCGCCGCATCAAGAGGCCAGCAGCGCCTGTCCCTCGGTAAGAATGAATTCGAGAAAGGTCTGGGCCGCCATCCCCAGGTTGCGGCTGGCCGGGTGAACGGCGAACCAGTGGCGCCTCAAGGGGAAACCTTTTACATCGAGAATGCAGAGGCGGCCACTCTCCAGCTCCAGCCGCAGGTTGTGACGTGACATCACCGAGACTCCCAGGCCCGCCATCACCGCCTGCTTGATCGCCTCGATGCTGCCCAGTTCCATGTAGGGCGCCAGTTCAAGCCCTTTCTGCTCGAACAAGCGGCCCATGGCCAGCCGCGTTCCCGAGCCTGGTTCACGCACCAGCAACCGCTCTTTTTGCAGCCGCTTCAGGGGAATGGCGTGGCGTCCCGCCAGGGGATGGTTGGCCGGCGCGATCACCACCAGGTCGTTTTCCAGAAAAGGATGGGCCGCCACCTCCAACTCGTCAGGCACCCGGCCCATGATGAGCAGGTCATCCAGGTTTTGCTCCAGTCGATCCAGCACCCGTGCTCTGTTGGTCACCGTGAGGCGGGGGGTCACATCGGGATAGCGCTGAATGAAGGCCCCCAGCAGGTGAGGCATGAAATATTTGGCGGTGGTGACCACGCCGATGCGCAGTTCGCCCCTGACCTCGTTGGTCAGGGCGCTGATCTCGTTCTCCAGGGCCTCCATGCGGCCGAGTATTTCGCGGGCCGCTTCCACGACGCGGCTGCCGGCGGGCGTGGGGCGCAGTTCCCGGCTGCCCGATTCGAACAGCGGCAGGCCGATGTTTTCCGCCAGCTTGCGCACTTGCATGGAGACCGTGGGCTGGGTCAGGTGCAGCGCCTCGGCGGCGCGGGTGTAGCTGCCATGGCGGGCCACCGCCAGCAGGATCTGGAGCTGGCGCAGGGTGGTGGAGCGGATGAGCCGGCCGACGTTGATCTGATTCATAGACGATAATCTATGTGATTTATTCGAAATATCGATTTTCAATTATGACACAACAGGTGCAAACTGCATCCCACGCTGGCCTCGAGGGCCAGGCAAAAGTTTCAACACCCAAATCACCGAGGTGAACACCCATGGATCAATCCAACCGTTATTCCGATCTCAGCCTGAAAGAAGAGGATCTCATCGAAGGAGGCAAGCACATTCTTGTCGCCTACAAGATGAAGCCCAAGGATGGCTATGATTACCTGGCCACCGCGGCCCACTTCGCCGCCGAGTCCTCCACCGGCACCAACGTGGAGGTCTGCACCACCGACGATTTCACCAAGGGCGTGGACGCCCTGGTCTATCACATCGACGAAGAGACCGAGGACATGCGCATCGCCTATCCGCTGGAACTGTTCGACCGCAATGTCATCGACGGCCGCATGATGCTGGTCTCCTTCCTGACCCTCACCATCGGCAACAACCAGGGCATGGGCGACGTGGCCTACGCCAAGATGATCGATTTCTACCTGCCGCCCCGCGCCATCCAGCTCTTCGACGGCCCTTCCAAGAACATCGAGGACATGTGGCGCATCCTGGGCCGTCCGGTCAAGGATGGCGGCTACATCGCCGGCACCATCATCAAGCCCAAGCTGGGCCTGCGTCCCGAGCCCTTCGCCGAGGCGGCCTACCAGTTCTGGCTGGGCGGCGACTTCATCAAGAACGACGAGCCCCAGGGCAACCAGGTGTTCGCGCCCGTCAAGAAGACCATTTCCCTGGTCTATGACGCCATGAAGCGCGCCATGGACGAGACCGGCCAGCCCAAGCTCTTCTCCATGAACATCACCGCGGACGACCATCACGAAATGTGCGCCCGGGCCGACTTCGCCCTGGAGACCTTCGGTCCCGACGCCGACAAGCTGGCCTTCCTGGTGGACGGTTTCGTCGGCGGTCCCGGCATGGTCACCACCGCCCGCCGCCAGTACCCCAACCAGTTCCTGCACTACCATCGCGCCGGTCACGGCATGGTGACCTCGCCTTCCGCCAAGCGGGGCTACACCGCCTTCGTGCTGGCCAAGATGTCGCGCCTGCAGGGCGCCTCGGGCATCCACGTGGGAACCATGGGCTACGGCAAGATGGAAGGGGACAAGGACGACCGCGTCATCGCCTACATGATCGAGCGCGACGAGTGCCAGGGGCCGGTCTACAACCAGAAGTGGTACGGCATGAAAGCCACCACCCCCATCATCTCCGGCGGCATGAACGCCCTGCGCCTGCCCGGCTTCTTCGAGAACCTGGGCCACGCCAACGTGATCAACACCGCCGGCGGTGGCTGCTACGGTCACGTGGACGGCCCGGCGGCCGGCGCCATCTCCCTGCGCCAGGCCTACGAGTGCTGGAAGGCCGGCGCCGATCCCATCGAGTGGGCCAAGGAGCACAAGGAGTTCGCCCGTGCCTTCGAGTCCTTCCCGCACGATGCCGACAAACTCTTCCCCGGCTGGCGCGAAAAGCTGGGCGTGCACAAATAAGCAGCGCCTGCTTTCGATCGAAGCAGCAGACCCCCGCTTCGGCGGGGGTTTTTTGTCCTGGCCTGGAAGATAAGATTCGCGTCCGGGAGGCTGCTCCTACGGCCGTAGGAGGCGCGTCCCCGCGCCGAACCGCCGTGTAGGTCGGGCTTCAGCCCGACAAGAACAGTGGCAACGAAGCCCTGTCGGACTGAAGTCCGACCTACAATCGGTTGGCCCCGGTTGCGACACAGAACCGCAGGAGTGAACCGATGACCGATATCGATCTCGAACAATACAGGGTGGCCGAGGAGCCCTTCTATCACCCCCACGGCAACGAAGTGGCCCAGTACGAGGCCGCCTATGCCGCGCGGCTGCCGGTGATGATCAAGGGCCCCACGGGGTGCGGCAAGTCCCGCTTCGTGGAGTACATGGCGTGGAAGCTGGGCCGCCCCCTCATCACCGTGGCCTGCAACGAGGACATGACCGCCGCCGACCTGGTGGGGCGCTACCTGCTCGACGCCGAGGGGACCCGCTGGCTCGACGGTCCCCTCACCACGGCGGCGCGCATCGGCGCCATCTGCTATCTCGACGAGGTGGTGGAGGCGCGCCAGGACACCACCGTGGTGATCCACCCTCTCACCGACCATCGCCGCACCCTGCCGCTGGACAAGAAGGGCGAGGTGGTCAAGGCCCATCCCGACTTCCAGCTCGTGATCTCCTACAACCCCGGCTACCAGAGCCTGATGAAGGATCTGAAGCAGTCCACCAAGCAGCGTTTCGTGGCCCTGGACTTCGACTACGCGCCGACCGACGAGGAGGCACGGATCCTGGCCACCGAAACCGGTATCGATATCGAAACCGCCCAAAAGCTGGTTCAGGTGGCCGAAGCGGCCCGCAAGCTCAAGGGACATGGCCTGGACGAGGGGGTCTCCACCCGTTTGCTGGTCTATGCCGCCAACCTCATCCAGGGCGGCATCCCGGTGCAGGAGGCGGCACAGATGGCGCTGGTGCGGCCCATCACCGACGACGCGGACATTCGCGAGACACTGGATCGGGCCATCGAGGCAGTGTTCGGGGCCTGATGACGACCACCATGACGGTCAAATGCAACTACAGCCGCGTGCGGGAGCTGCTGCCCGAAGCGCTGGAGGAGGCGAGACAGTCTCTTTCCGAAAAGGGCATGGCGGCTATCCAGGAAGGCATCGAACTGCTCTGCCTCATGGGCCGGGGCGCCGAGCCGGTGCTGGTCTTCATGGAGGAGGCGGTGGAGGTGGCGCGCCATGCGGGCGAGGAGAGCATCTACCCGGTGGCCAGGGCGGCCTACCAGATCTCCCGCAGCCCCAACGCCGAGGCCATCGTTCCCTTCCTGCAGACCATCGCCGCGGTGGCCCGCCGGTTGGAGGCACCCAGGCTGCTGGAGGGCTACCTGGAGCTGGTGCAAGAGATGGTGGAGAAGACCTCCATCTCCATCCACGGCTCCCACGCCACCATGGCCAGTCCCGGCCTGGTCCCTTTCCTGCGGAACGCTCCGCGTCTGCTGGGCGAGCTCAACCTGGGCGGCCTGCGCCGCTGGATGGCCTACGGCATCGCCCAGCACAACCACCATCCCGATCACCTGGCGGAGTATTTCCGCCTCGACTCGCCCGACAGCCGCGCGGTGATGCAGCGCGAGCGCGAGGGCACCCTGCTGGTGGACGTGGAGCGCCGCCTGGCGCTGTTTCAGCTCGCCCTCTGGGGCATCGAGGCGCCCATCTTTCCCTACTCGCGGATGCTCGACGAGCGCTCCGATCCGCGCCCCTATTTCGACGAGGAGGGTATCTTCCTGCCCGACGTCAACGACGACGCCGACAACGGCATCACCGGTTTCGAGCAGTACCTGGCGGCCCTGGCCCACATGGCCGGCCATCGCCGCTGGACGGTGCCGGTCTTCGCCGACAACCGCAGCCCCATGCAGCGCATCGCCATCGAGATCTTCGAGGACTGCCGCATCGAGCACCTGCTGATGCGCCGGTACCCGGGCCTGCGCCGGCTCTTCCTGGGGCTCCACCCGGTGCCGGTGGAGGGGGAGTGCGACGAAAACCGCGAATCCTGCATCCGCCACCGTCTCACCATGCTCTCGCGCGCCATCCTCGACCCCGACCACGGCTACCGCAATCCCGACATCCTGGCCTTCCGGGAGAAATTCTTCGAGATCATGGG
>JALVUB010000207.1 GCA_027023915.1 Sedimenticola sp. | reverse complement strand
CCGTGATCCATGCCCGGCATCTGCATGTTCCCCATCTGGTGCTGGCTGTGGTCCATGCCTGACATCTGCATGCCGTGCATGTCATGCCCCATGGCACTCATGTCCATGCCCATGTCCGTGTTGGTGAGATTGGGCACAGGGTCCATCTCCGGCACCTCCGCCTTCATGCCGGGATGGGGCGCCAGGGTGCCGCGGGCGTAGCCGGAACGGTCGATGGACTGGGCGAAGATGGTGTAGGCTGCGTCGTCCGGCTCCACGATCACGTCGTAGGTCTCGGCCACGCCGATGCGGAACTCCTCCACCGTCACCGGCTCCACGTACTGGCCGTCGGCGGCCACCACCGTCATCTTCAGGCCCGGGATGCGCACGTCGAAGAAGCTCATGGCGGCGCCGTTGATGAACCGCAGGCGCACCTTCTCTCCCTTGCGGAAAATTCCGGTCCAGCCGTCCGCGGGCGTCTGGCCGTTCATGAGGTAGGTGTAGGTGTAGCCGGTGACATCCGACAGGTCGCGCTGACTCATGCGCATCTGTAGCCACATCTTGCGCTCGGCCCAGGTGCGTTCCAGCCCCTTCTCGCGCAGATCCTTCATCAGGTCGCCATGGGTGCGCTCGATGAAGTTGTAGTAGTCGCTCATCTTCTTGAGCTTGGCGTAGAGCACCGTGGGGTCCTCGTCGGTCCAGTCGGAGAGCATCACCACGTAGTCACGGTCGTAGGTGAAGGGCTCGGGCTCGCGCGGCTCGATGATGATGGGGCCATAGAGCCCGGTCTGCTCCTGAAAGCCGGAGTGGCTGTGGTACCAGTAGGTGCCTGCCTGTTTCACCGGAAAGCGGTAGGTGAAGGTCTCACCCGGGGCAATGCCGTTGAAGCCTTCGGCGATATGGGGCACCCCGTCCATGGCGTTGGGCAGGACGATGCCGTGCCAGTGGATGGAGGCGGTCTCGGGCAGCCTGTTGGTCACCCGCAGGGTGACGGTATCCCCCTCGCGCCAGCGCAGGATGGGCGCCGGCAGGGTGCCGTTCACCAGGGTGGAGACCCGGGGCGCGCCGGTGAAGTTGACCGGCGTCTGGGAGATGGTGAGGTCGAACTCGGTGCCCCGCAGGGTGGGGATCTTCTGTACCGGATCACTGTCGGCCAGGAGAACGCGAGGCCCCAGCCCCAGGCCGGCGGCCATGCCACCCATGGCCAGCCCCTGGACGAAACGACGACGGGCAAGGGAGACAGATGGTTGAACAACGGATTTTCTTTTTCGCATGAAACTCGATTCCTCTGCTGTTCGGCAAGGCGCGCGGCCCCGCCGGAGAACGGAAGTTCATCAGGAGTTGGAAACGCCCCCGAAGGGACGAAACAGCAGGGAATCAGGCCCGGGGCGGGCGGTGAAAATCAGATGGAGGATTATCAGGCAATGGCTGGTATAAGCCGGCTCGTGGAAGCAGGGAGGAAAAGTCCACAACAATGCCAGTGGCGGACGGAAGTGAAATGACAACGCAAGCCGCGCAGTGCTGCAAATCACAATCACCATGGCTACAGCAGTCATGCTGGTTACACTGATGACACTGCTGCAAGCCTGCTTCCATCCCCTGATGGTGATCTGGCTGCATGGTTGCCATGGACGCGGTGGCCAATGCCCCCTGCAATGGCAGAAGCGCCAGCAACAGGGCCAGCAACAGGGCAACGGGCTTTCGGCTTCTCCGGATCACGCGAAAACGATAATGAATACTATTCCAGTAGTCAAACAAATCTTTAGGAAGCGCTGATAAAAGCCTTCCATGGCTTTATCAGCGCTCGCCGCGCCGCAAACACGGTTTGCGGCTTGCTCCAAAATCAATGGCTTGGGGCCATTGATTTTGCCGGCACATCCGTGTGCCGGAGGAAGGACTGAATTTTTCAGACCTTCCTTTATGAGAGAGGCCCGAAAAACTCTGACCTTCTTTTGCCTGTCGCTTTCGGCGGGAAGCGGGAAAAGCCTTCGGCAATTTCCCCAACATGGCCTGCTGTATTATATTTCCGATATGCACAGCCAGTTGACAAAACTCATTGGCAAAAGGTTCCGCTATCGCGGACAAGCGTGGATCATCGTGGAGGTGATGCGGGACGAGGACGCCCTGGTAATCGTGCCGGAACAGGCGGCCCGTGAACGGCGCATCCAGGCCGATCAGTATGGAAATGCAACCCGCCGCTGCAACCGCTGCGTCACCCTGCCGCTGAGCGACCCGGAAGATCCCGACAGCTACTCGCCGCAGGTGATGGAACTACTGGCCGGCAGTCTCGCCGAGTAAGGTAGCCACTCGAGCCAAGTCTTCCGGCGTGTCCACCCCGGCGGGAGGAACCTCAGCGGCGAGGGAGACATGGATGCGCCGCCCGTGCCATAACACCCGCAACTGTTCCAGCGACTCCTTCTGCTCCAGCTCGCTGGCCCGCCAGCTCACATATTCGCGCACGAAACCGGCACGGTAGGCATAGAGGCCGATGTGGCGCAGGTGGCCACGCGCCACTTCCAGCGGTGGAATTTCACCCCACGCCATCCCATCCCGTTCCCATGGAATGGGAGCGCGGCTGAAATAGAGGGCATAGCCCTTGCCGTCGAGCACCACCTTGACCACGGCGGGGTCAAAGAGCTGATCCGGCGCCTCCAGGTGGGCGGCGAGCGTCGCCACGTCGGCGGTGGCGTGGGTGGCCAGATCCTCCGCCACCTGGGTGAGCAGGGAGGGCGGCATCAGCGGCTCGTCGCCCTGAAGGTTGACAACGATCTCGTCGTCGGGCCACCCCATCACCTCAATCACCTCGGCGATCCGCTCGGTGCCACTGGCGTGGCCCGGGTCGGTCATGCAGACGTGGGCACCAAAACCCTCCGCCGCGCGGGCGATGCGATCGTCGTCGGTGGCCACCACCACCTCCAGCGGGTTGGCCGCCCGTGCCCGCTCCCAGACGTGCCGCAACATGGGCTTGCCCGCCAGCTCGCGCAGCGGCTTGCCCGGCAGGCGGGTGGAGGCGTAGCGGGCGGGGATGACGATGCGCATCAGGCGTACTCTTCCGGCTCCAGTTGCCGCGCCTCTTCCTCAAGCATTACCGGGATATCGTCACGGATGGGATAGGCCAGCCGGCACGCCTTGCAGACCAGCTCCTGGCGGTCCTTGTCGTGTATCAATTTGCCCTTGCACACGGGACATACCAGGATATCAAGCAGCTTTTTGTCCATTTTTCAGACTCCTCAGTTTCCGGTTGAGTCGGTGAACGAAGTTCTCGTCGGGCGTGACATCGATCTCCACGAACCAATGGTTTCTGCCAGCGAAGCGACGGCATTTCACCGCGTCCTTTTCCGTCATCACCACCGGAAGATCGGGCTCGAATTCCAGATCGCGGGGGTGGAAAACATGATGATCCGAAAAAGGGTGCGGGACCACCTCCAGGCCATGTCCGGCAAGCAGGTCGAAAAACCGCTGGGGGTTGCCGATTCCCGCCACGGCATGCACTTTCTGGCCCGCCGCCTCGCTCAGGTCATGCACCCGGTCGCCGCCGGCCAGGGGCCGCACCCGGGCGGCGGTGACGCTCATGCGTGGCACCCATTCCAACCAGGGGCCGTTGCTCACCACCAGATCCACCTGCTCCAGCCGTGAATCCGACTCCCGCAGCGGCCCGGCGGGCAGGAGACGACCGTTGCCCAGGCCACGGCTGCCGTCCACCACCAGAATTTCCAGATCCCGCCCCATGGCCAGATGTTGCAAGCCGTCATCTGAAATGACGATATTGCAGTCGGTGTGCTCCAACAGCGCCTTCACCGCCGCCACGCGGTCGGGCGCCACACACATGGGACATCGCGCGCGCCCCGCCAGCAGCACCGCTTCGTCACCCACCACCACGGGATCACTGTCAGGCCGCACCTGTTGGGGCCAGCGGCTGGCCTTGCCGCCATAGCCCCGGGAGACGATACCGGGCCGGTAGCCGAGTTTCTTGAGATGCTCCGCCAGCCAGATCACCAATGGTGTCTTTCCGGTGCCACCAGCGGTAATGTTGCCAACCACGATCACCGGCACCGGAAAATGGTGGGTCTTCCGCAGCCCGCGTCGATAGGCCCACCGCCTGACCAGAAAGGCCGTGCCGTACAACAGGGAAAACGGCAGCAGGGGAACGGAAAGCCAGGATGGGCCGTACCAGAGCCGTTCAAGCATCAGGGTTGTTGCTCTAACCTGGTGAGAAAACTGAGATGATCCATCCCCAACCGACCGGCGGCATCCATCACCGTAATCACCGCCTGGAAAGGCGCCTTGCGGTCGCTGGTGACGAGAATGGGCGTATCCAGCCTGCCTCCAGCCGCTTTCCGCAATGCCCGTTGAAGGGTCTGCCGATCATGTTTCACCAGCTCTTCGTCATTGAGATAGTAGTGGCCGTTACGATCCACCACGACTTCGATCGCCTTCTGATCCTTCTCTTTTTCCCTCTGTTGGGACACCTGGGGCAGATCCACCTTTAGCTGCGTCTGCTTGTCGAAGGTGGTGGAGACCATGAAAAAGATCAGCAGCAGAAACACCACATCGATAAGCGGCGTCATATCCACCAACACCGTCCGTTTCCGCCGTTGGGGACGAATGTTCATGACTCCTCCCGCTCGCCGTGAAGCACCTCCACCATCTTGATCGCCTGTTCTTCCATGGCGATGGCCAGCTCTTCCACGCGGCCGGTGAGATAGCGGTGCGCGATCAGCGTGGGAATGGCCACGGTGAGACCCGCGGCAGTGGTGAGAAGCGCCTCCGAAATGCCGCCGGCCAAAACCGCCGGGTTGCCAACGCCAGCGGCGGTTATGGCGGTGAACACTTTAATCATGCCGATGACGGTGCCGAGCAGCCCCAACAACGGCGAAATGGAAGCTATGGTGCCGAGAGCATTTAGATAGCGCTCCAGCCCGTGAACCACCTGGCGCCCTTCTTCCTCGATGGCCTCCTTCATCACTTCACGGGAGTTGTCCAGGTTGACCAGGCCGGTGGCGAGCATCCGCCCCAGGGGCGAGCTTTCCCGGATGGCGAGAATACGCTCCCGGTCCAACTTGCCCTTCTTGTAGAGCTTCCAGATTTGCGGCAGAAGGTGTTCCGGCACCACTCTTTTCCTGCGGTAGGCCCAAAGCCGCTCAAGGGTGATGGCCATGGCCAACACCGAGCAGATGATGATGGGCCACATGATTACCCCGCCTGCCTTGATGAGTTCGAACACGGTTTTCTACCCTCCTCGATTCAAGCTGGTAATCATACTGCAAGCGGGTGGCAGTTGCCCCCCACTCAGCCAGTAACGGCGATGGTCCCGAGACTGAAGCAGAAACAGATGGACACCCTGCCTGGAAACCCGAAAACCCAACGCGCCTGTTCTGTCTGTGGAACAAGTGCGCGCGCCCACGGCGCGCCAACGCCTGACTATCGCCGGACGAGGAAATCGCCACTGATTGCCCGAACCGGCGGAAAAGAGCACCCATCGAGGCCGGGTGGCTTTGACCAACCCGAGGCTTGACGACCCCAAACTGCCATGGTGACCGGCCAGCACCAGCTCGCTTCTCAGGCGTTGGCGATAACGTCGAACCAGGCGAGCCTCGGCATCGGCTTCAAGATCACCGGTGATGAGCAGCACCCGCCGGCCGGTTGAAACGCGCAACACGCATGAAGCATTGTTGCCGCGCTGGGCCCGCCAGGGCCATAGAAACTCAAACCGCACCCCATCCCACCGCCAATGTTGGCCCGCGCGGCAGGGTTGTACCGGGCGCCCCAGATGCAGCCTTGCCGGCTCACCCCCAAGGATTTTGCTCACCTCCATCCGCTTGAGAAGCCCCGGCGCTCCGCCGGCATGATCCTTGTCGCCGTGGCTCAATACCAGCAAATCCACCCGCCGAACCCCAAGATGGCGCAGATAGGGGGCCACCACGGCGCTGCCGGTATTGAAGCCCGACGGATAACCAGGCCCCGTGTCGTACACCAGCAGGTGATGTCGGGTACGCACCACCGCCGCCAACCCCTGCCCCACATCCAGCAGGGTGAAGTCGA
>JALVUB010000206.1 GCA_027023915.1 Sedimenticola sp. | reverse complement strand
TCCTCCGCCTTCACTTGGACGACTTCCGCCGCAAGGGGAGACACCAGAATGGTACGCACCAGCGCCTCCACCTTGCCATAGAGGGTGAGGGTCGGTGACCAGCGGCCGGGCCGGGCGGTCACCACCGCCACCGGCCAGGCCTTTTCCGCCACTTTCACCGGGTGGGTCTTGGGCCGCGTCGCCACCAGCAGGGCGACCACGGCGCCGGCGGCCAGCAAAATAAGCAGCGGCCACGCAATGCCGCGCCACCGCCCACCCTTTTTGGTTTCATTCATGATTCAGGAAAACTCACCACAAAGCACCCAACTGGCAGCTCGGATGTCAGCTCGACAACACGGGTTACCGCCGGGCTTTCCGGGAATAACGCGACAACACAACCGCGCCCAGCAGTGCCACCGCCGAGGCCAAAGTATACGCCAGGGGCGCGCCCCACCGATCCCACAAAAAACCGCTGATAAAGGTGCCCACGGCACCGCCTGCGCCAAAGCTGAGGCTGGCGTAGAGAGCCTGTCCCCGCCCCTGGTGCCGCCCACGGAAAAAGCGGTGGACCATGTGGATAGCCGCGGCGTGATAGCTGCCGAAGCTGGCGGCGTGCAGAAGTTGCGCCACCGTCACCACCGCCAGATGGTCTGGAAACCAGCCGATGAGCAACCAGCGCAGAGCGGCCAGCAGCAGGCTGGCTGTCAGCAAAGCGTGATCGGCAAAGTGGCGCAGCAGCCGGTGCATGAAAAAGAGAAACAGGGTCACCTCCGCCAGCACCCCCAGTCCCCAAAGGCCACCGATGAGAGTCTTGCTGTAATGCCACGACTGAAGATAAAGAGTGTAGAAGGCGTAATAGGGGCCGTGGCTGGCCTGCATCAGGAACACCGCCACGAAAAACGCCACCACCCGCGGCCGCTTCAGCACCGCCAGAATGGGCCCCGGATCGGCATGGGCCGGCCTCTCATCGCGCTCGCCCACCAAGAGGCTCGCCACCAGCACCCCGGCGAAAGTGAACAGCACCGCCCAGCTCACCACCGCCGGCGAGGCGTGATCCACCCACTGCCCCACCCCCACCACGGTAACAATGAAGCCAATGGAGCCCCACACCCGCACGCGGGCATAGCGCTCGCTTTCGGCGCCCAGATAATCGAGAGTCACCGCCTCGAACTGGGGCAGCGAGGCGTTCCAGAAAAAGCTGAACAGGGCCATCACCGCCGCCATGCCCCAGAACCCCCTGGCCCATACCACTGCCGCAAAAGTCACCATGGCACCCGCCGATGCCAAGCGCACCAGACGCATGCGGCAGCCCAGATGGTCCGCCATCCAGCCCCACACGTTGGGCGCCACCACCTTGGTGGCCATGAGCACGGCCATCAACGAGCCGATGGCCACCGGATCGAACCCAAGCGTCGAAAGATAAAGCCCCCAATAGGGAACCAGGGTGCCGAGTGAGGCAAAATAGAAGAAATAGAAGGCGGAAAGGCGCCAGTAGGGCATCTTGGGCTTGCGGCAACGAAGGGGGGCGCCATTGTAAGGCATTCAGAAAAAGGAACAGATGCCAAAGAGGTCAGTCTCTCCAGAACCCCGGCGAGATAAGAATAAGGATGGTGAAAATCTCCAGCCGCCCCATGAGCATGGCCAACACCGAAATCCACTTTCCGGCGTCGTTCACCGCCTGGAAGTTGTAAGCCACCTTGCCCAGGCCGGGACCGAGGTTGTTCATGCTGGTGGCTATCGCGGCAAAGGCCGACACCTGATCCAGTCCGGTGTGCATCATCGCCAGCATCAGCACCACGAAGACGGCGGTGTAGGCGGCAAAGAAACCCCATACGCCGTTCATCACCCGCTGATCCACCACCTGATTGCCCAGCCGCACCGGCAGCAAAGCGTTGGGATGGATCAGCTTTTTTACTTCCCGCATCCCCTGCTTCACCAGCAACAACACCCGTATCACTTTCATGCCGCCAGCGGTGGAACCGCCGCAGCCGCCCACGAAACTGATAAACAGCAACAATACCGGAAGAAAATCGGGCCACCGGGTGAAATCGACGGTGCCGAAACCGGTACTGGTCACCACCGACACCACCTCGAAGGCCGCATCCTGCAACGAAGGCGAAAGATGGTGGTAGCTTCCTTCAAAGCGCAACATCAAACCCACCATCACGATGACCCCCACGACAAACAGGATAAAGGTGCGCGCTTCGGGATCACGCCAGTAGAACAGCGGGTCACGACGGTGTATGGCATAGAAGTGAACTGCAAAGTTAAAAGCGGCCAGGAGCATGAAGACAATGGCCACAGCCTCCACCGACCGGCTGTGGAAATAGCCAATGCTGGCATCGTGGGTGGAAAAGCCACCGGTAGAGAGGGTGGAAAAGCTATGAGCGATGGCATCGAACGGCGTCATGCCCGCCAACCAGTAGGCAACCGCGCAGGCGACCGTCAGCGAAAGATAGATCAGCCAGAGCGCTCGGGCCGTGTTGGCCAGCCTCGGTGTGATCTTCTCCTCTTTCATGGGGCCGGGCGCCTCGGCCCGGTAGAGCTGCATGCCGCCGATGCCCAACATGGGCAACACCGCAATGCCCAGCACGATCAACCCCATGCCCCCCATCCACTGCAACAACTGGCGGTAGAAAAGCACCGATTTGGGCAGCTCGTCCAGGCCGGTGATGACCGTGGCACCGGTGGTGGTGATGGCCGAGGTGGCTTCGAAAAAAGCGTCGGTAAAACTCATGCCCACGCCAAGCCACAGAGGAGTGGCGCCCAGAGCACTGGTGATAACCCAGAAAAGCGCAACGATGAGAAAACCGTCTTTGCGACTGATGCGGGTATTGAAAGGCCGCCACGGCCCCCACAGCAGCATCCCCACCAAAAAGGAAACCAGCATGGGCCAGAGAAAGATGTCCAGACGGGATTCGCTGTAGAGAAAACCCACCAGCAGCGGTGGCAGCAGCGAAAGGCTGAAGATCACGGCCAAAAGACCGGAAGTGCGGATGACCACCGCCAGGTGCATGGTCGTCTGGTTCCTGGGTCGCTGTGTGGACTGGCGCAATTCTACTCTTCCAGGAAACCATGACAAACCGTCTGGCCTGCAGGACGATGAACGCGGCTTGCTGAAACATCAACCATGGGTATCACTACCCAATCCCATGCCGGCTAAAGGGCGCGACCTGGAACACAAAACCGGGCGGCCCGGATTCCAGAAAAGCGGACTGTTTCGCATTACCGCCGGGCGGCGGATGGTGGCGGCGTGAGCCGGTGCTAAATTAGGGCCATCCGCAATCTGTTTCGGAGCGAACCGGTGAAAAAGACCTACAACGTGTATTTCTCGGGCGAACTGCTCGCGGGCCAGGATATCGAACAAACCAAGGCCGGGCTGGCGGAAATCTTCAATATCTCGGGCGACCGTCTCAATGCCCTGTTCAGGGGCAAGCCGGTGTGTGTAAAAAAAGAGGTGAGCGCTGACCGCGCCGGTCGCCTGCGAAAAAAGTTCCTCGAACTGGGAGCTCTGGTGGAAATCGTGCCCGCCGGCTCTTCGCCAGAAAGGGCTCGCCAGCCACAACCGGAAGCGTCTCCACGACAAGAGGCGATGAAACAAGCGTACGGCCTGTCGCTGGCACCCATGGCCCCCTTGGAAACTCCACCCCAGCCGGACCCGGTGGAAATCGATATTTCCGGCTTGGAGCTGGTTCCACATGAAGCAATGGAACCCATTTTCCAAGAGCGGGATGCCGCGCCCATTCCCGACATCTCCAACCTCAGCCTGGCATCGCCCACGGACAACAGCCTGATGCTCAAGCAGGCTGGCAATTCATGACAGATCATCACGAAGCCGTTCAAGCGCCTCGCATTCGCCAATGACCACAATCACATCGTTTTTGTCGATGCGGTGGCGCTTGGGATGGGTGGCGAAGATGAGCCGGTCGCCATAGTCCCGGTCCACAACTCCAAGAACCACCAGGTTGTACCTGCTGCCTAGAGAGAGATGATCCAGATACTCGCCATCCAGAAAGCTGCCGGCCGGCACACGTATCTCGGCAATCTCAAGATCCACATCATGGCCGAACACCGTCTGCTCCATCAGTTCGGCGATCACCGGCCTGTGCATCCATTCGTAGATGCGGTAGCCGGAAATCTGATAGGGATCGATTACCTTGGTGGCTCCCGCCGCCACCAGCCGCTTGCGGGTCTCTTCACTCTCGCTGATTGATACGATGGGCAGATTGGGCGCCAACGCCCGCACCGAAATCACCAAAAAGACGTTGTCGGCATCGTTTCCCAGCAGGGAAAAAAAGACATCCAGCTCGTTCTCCAACCCCAGAGCCAACAGCTCATCGTCATCGCCAATATTGACCAATTCCACCTCAAAGCCGAGCTGGCGCAACTCTTCCACCCGCTCTTCCTCGGCCCCCACCATGCGCACTTGCTCGCCCCGCTCTCGCAACTGACGTGCCACCTCTTGCGCCACGGCACTTGTGCCCGCCACCAGAACTCTGTGGCTTTCTCTCACGCTCATCGCTTCAACCCCCGTCTCAAGCGAAGAATGCTGTAACGGTGACCGAACACCAACAGCATGTCGCCAGCCCGCAGCACGAAATCCGGCCCTGGGTTAAATTGAAAACGGCAGCTCTCAAGATCATAGTGCTGGCGCACATGGTCGCTCTCCCGCGCCATGGGAGTGATAACACCGAACAGGATCAAACGCTGCTCCTCCAGCCTGGCCTCCTCCACCCGGCTGTTTTCCAACCATGACTTTTCCGGCACCCGCACCGCTTCCAGGGAGACCTCTTCCTGTCCCATGAGAATGCTCTGGATCGCCTCGAAGGCCACCGGCTGACCGATGTACTGGCTGGCAATGAGGCCCACAATCTTGAACGGCTCCATGGCCCGGTTTGCGCCGGCCAGCAGCAGCTTTTTCACCGTGCGGTGGTGGTTGGCGCGGGCGATGATTTCGATCCTCTCATCGAGCTGTCGGGCAGTGAGGGTGATATAGACGTTCACCACATCGTCCCCGGTGAGACAGAGCACCCGGCTGGCGTGTCCTCCAACCCCAAGCTCCTGCAACATTCCCCGCTGCTGGGCCTTGCCCCGCAACGCCAGAAGCCCCTTGCGACGCGCCGCTTCTATGGCCTCTTCATCCTCGTCGATAATGACGAAAGACTGGTGATCTTTCTCCAGCTGTTCAGCCACCACGGCCCCCACCCGACCATAGCCGCAGATCACCGTGTAATCCTTCAACCTGGCCAGTTGCGCCGTCACCTGCCGCTCACGTACATCCGCCAGTTTCTCCTGAAAGGCAGACACCACAATAGAAGTAAAAAAGGAGATCACACCAAGGCCGCTGAGAATCAACGCCATGGTCACCAGCCGCCCCTCGAAAGTGTGGGGGGTGATGTCGCCGTAACCCACGGTGGAGAGCGTCACCAGCGCCCAATAGATCCCTTCGAAAACACCGTGGATCTGACCGCCCTGGCCTGCCGACTCAAAAAGATAGATGGCCGAAGAGCCAACCAGCAGGATGAACAGCAGGAAGGTGAACAGAGTGAAAAACTCAGTTTTCTTCTCTCGCAGTACGGAACCAAACTCTTGAAGGTTGTGGGTGTAGCGAAACAGTTTGAACAGACGGAACAGAACAAACAGTCTGAGAATACGCAGTGAACGAAAACTGGGCAGAATGGCCAGCAAATCAATTACCGCCATGGGACTGCGCACATAGTTCCATTTGCTGGCGAGAATACGGCCCAGGGCACGCCACAATCGAAACGGCTCGCCCACCAGCTCACTCTCTTCATAGGCCTCGATGAGATGCCTGTGGGCGTCGTCGTAAACCCATAGCCGCCCCAGGTACTCCACTGCCAGCACCACCAACACCAGGTTTTCGAAGCGCACTGCCCAATGTCCCGGCTGATGCCGTACGTCGTATAGCAGCAAAAAGGCACTGAAGAGCACCAGTGCCATCATGACCACATCAAAATAGGGACGTACCGGGGAATGGGGATTTTCCAACAGGTCATACACCGCCTGCTTAAAGCGGCGATATCGTCCCGACTCCTCCAAGCGGTAGGCCAGCCGGATAATGG
>JALVUB010000205.1 GCA_027023915.1 Sedimenticola sp. | reverse complement strand
GCCCTTGCGCTTGGCCAGGCCGTAGTTGTACTCGTCGTCGAACTCGGCCTCCACCGCCTTGGCGCACTCGCCGCAGGCGGTGCAGTTGTCGTTCACGTAGGTGGGCTGGATCTTCACCTTGGCGGTGTAGTTGCCGGGCTCGCCCTCCAGCGCCGTCACTTCGGCGTTGGTGAGGATGGTGAGGTTGGGGTTCATTTTGGCCCGGCGCTGGTTGATCTCCAGTCCGCAGGTGGGGTGGCACAGTTTCGGAAAATATTTATAAAGCTGGCTGGTGCGGCCTCCCAGGTAGGGGCGTTTTTCGACCAGTACGACCTGTGCCCCGGCTTCAGCGGCCTCGAGCGCGGCTGTCATGCCGCTGATCCCGCCGCCGACCACCAGGATGGTCTGGTTTGTGGCTACTACCTCCGTCATGGATTACCTCCGTTGCGGATTGCGGTTTCTGGATGGCTGCCCCCCGCCGTCAACCGCCGGAAGGCCGGTATTCCGTCGCGGGCGCAGGCCCGCATTCAAGCGCGATACAATACTCCGGATCGGTTTTCCATGCCATGCCTGGACAATCGAATTTTCAAATAAGCTGATAGATGCCCCGTATGCTCCCCTGGGATAACCCCGGGCAGCGCCAGTTATACGCCCTCGACAAAGCGGTTAACATGCGCAAAAAGTCGGGTTGTTCGATTTAAGCAGGAGCCCACATGAACCAGCACGCCCGGGTGCTCACCCCGGAAGAGTACCTTTTCGAGAAAGAGCCCTATTACGAACCGGTTGGTGAAGAGATCGCGGTGTTCGAGGCGGCCTGGCGCAACGGCCTGCCGGTACTGCTGAAGGGCCCCACCGGCTGCGGCAAGACCCGCTTTATGGAGCACATGGCCTGGCGGTTGAAACGCCCTTTGATTACCGTCTCCTGCCACGACGATCTCACCGCCTCGGACCTGGTGGGGCGTTTCCTGATTAAAGGGGGCGAAACGGTGTGGGTGGACGGCCCCCTGGCGCGCGCGGTGCGCCATGGCGCCATCTGCTACCTGGACGAGGTGGTGGAAGCGCGCAAGGACACCACCGTGGTAATCCACCCCCTTGCCGACGACCGCCGGGTACTGCCCATGGAGAAGATCGGCGAGCTGCTCCAGGCGCCGCCCCAGTTCTGCCTGGCCATGTCCTACAACCCTGGCTACCAGTCGGTGCTCAAGGATCTCAAACAGTCCACCCGCCAGCGCTTCGTGGCGTTGGAGTTCGACTACCCCGACACCGCGCTGGAGCAGAAGATCATCGAGAAGGAGAGCGGCGTGGATGCGGCCACCGCCCGCCAGCTGGTGAAGTTCGCCCAGATGACCCGTAATCTCAAGGGCCAGGGGCTGGACGAGGGGGCCTCCACCCGGCTGCTGGTGCACGCCGCGCGCCTCATGGCCGAGGGGATCCCGCCGGTCACCGCCTGCGCCAGCGCCGTGGCCCAGGCGCTCACCGACGACCCGGACATGCTGGCGGCGGTGAACGAGCTGAGCGCTTCGCTTTTCTGAGCTTGTTGTCGGACTGAAGCCCGACCTACAATGGCTGCATGAGTGGAATTCATCGCCACATCGCCGTTCAGGAGACACCTTTCGATGCCGCCGCGGAAGAGCGGGCGGTGCGTGCCGGCAACCCCAAGGTGGGGGCGGTGGTCACCTTTCTCGGGCTGATGCGTGATCTCAACGAGGGGGATCGCGTGGAGGCGATGACCCTGGAGCACTATCCCGGCATGACCGAGAAGGCCCTCTCGGCCATCGTGGACGAGGCGTGCTCGCGCTGGCGGATCGAGGGGGCGCGGGTGGTGCACCGGGTGGGCGAGCTCAGGCCCGAGGAGCCCATCGTGCTGGTCACCGTGGCCAGCCGCCACCGCAGCGAAGCCTTCCGTGCGTGCGAATTCATCATCGACTGGCTCAAGACCCGCGCTCCCTTTTGGAAAAAAGAGCGAACCGAACACGGAGAACGGTGGGTGGAAGCACGCGCCGCCGACGAAGCGGCACGAGCCCGCTGGTAACTTGATAAAAGCCCTGCGCTCCCGCCTCGCCAGCTAATCGCCATTTTGTAGTACATTTCTCTTGGAACGCCTGAAACAGTCAGGCTTTTGTGAATGCTTCGAACCAATGTCATTTTTGCAAGTGGTCGAAGCGCTCTTTTCGGAAACCCGGCCGGTCCACCCGGCCTGCAACCTGCCGGAGGGAAACCGTGGCAATTGATGCAATGAAACTTCTTGGCGCCGTGCTCAACAGCGGCGCGCTCTCGCGGGGCAGCGGCTCCAATCTACTTGGCTCTCTTCTTGGCTCGGTGATGGGCGGCGGCGGTGCCGCCACATCAGGCATGGCGCCCGGTGGAGGCGGGCTTGGCGGACTGCTGGGCAGCCTCATGGGCGGCTCCGGTGGTGGACTGGCGGCCGCAGCAAGTCAGGGCGGACTGGGAAACCTGCTGGGAGGGCTGCTGGGTGGTGGCTCAAGTGGCGGTGGCGGTCTGGGACAACTGTTGGGCGCCGCAATGAGCCAGTTTGGAGGTGCCTCTGGCGGAGCAATGAACAATTTTCAGTCCGACATCAATCGGGAAGAGGCCAATCAGCAGGCTTTGATCCTGGTGCGGGCAATGATCGACGCGGCCAAGGCGGACGGCCAGGTGGACGAGCAGGAGCAGCAAAAGATTCTCCAGGGCTTCGGCACCGACATCACCGAGGAAGAGACCGCCTTCCTGCTCAAGGAGATGTCACGCCCGGTGGATATAAACGACTTGGTCAGTCAGGTTCCCGATGGAATGGAGCACCAGGTGTATCTGATGTCGCTTACCGCCATCGACCTGGACACCAACCCGGAAGCGGAATACCTGCACCAGCTGGCGCAAGGGCTTGGGCTTGACGCCGATACTGTCAATGCCATTCACGACCAAGTGGGCGCCTCCCGGCTCTATAACTGACCGGCTGAGCCGAAACGCCTCGCATTTGTCGAGGCACTCGAGCCCGGCCAGAAAAAAGGCGCCGCAACCGAACAGTTGCGGCGCCTTTTTTGCCAGGAAGGAATTACCCGGCAACCGACGGTACCGGCACTTTCCTGTGCCGGCACGGCCCCATCAGAGGCTGAAGTACATATCAAACTCCACCGGATGGGTCGTCATGCGCAGGCGGGTGACCTCTTCCATCTTGAGCGCGATGTAACCATCGATGAGATCGTCGCTGAAGACACCTCCCGCCTTCAGGAACTCGCGATCCTTGTCCAACTCCTCCAACGCCTGATCCAGGCTGTGGCAGACGGTGGGAATTGACGCGGCCTCTTCGGGCGGCAGATCGTAGAGATCCTTGTCTTGGGCATCACCCGGATGGATCTTGTTCTGGATGCCGTCCAGGCCGGCCATGAGCATGGCGGAGAAGGCCAGATAGGGGTTGGCCGTGGGATCGGGGAAGCGCACCTCGATACGCCGCGCCTTGGGGCTGGAGACCCAGGGAATGCGGATGGAGGCGGAGCGGTTGCGGGCGGAGTAGGCCAGCATTACGGGCGCCTCGAAGCCGGGCACCAGCCGCTTGTAGCTGTTGGTGGAGGCGTTGGTGAAGGCGTTGAGGGCGCGGGCGTGCTTGATGATGCCGCCGATGTAGTAGAGTGCCGTCTCCGAGAGGCCGCCATACTGGTCGCCGGCGAAGACGTTCTCGCCATCCTTCGCCAGGGACTGGTGCACGTGCATGCCGGAGCCGTTGTCGCCCACCAGGGGCTTGGGCATGAAGGTGGCGGTCTTGCCGTAGGCGTGGGCCACGTTCATGACCACATACTTGAGAATCTGGTTCCAGTCGGCACGCTTGACCAGGGTGTTGAACTGGGTGCCGATCTCGCACTGGCCGCCGGTGGCCACTTCGTGGTGGTGTACCTCCACTTTCACTCCCATCTCCTCCAGCGCCAGGCACATGGCGGAACGGAGGTCGTGGAGGGAATCGACCGGCGGCACCGGGAAATAGCCGCCCTTTACGCCGGGACGGTGACCGATATTGCCATCTTCATATACCCGCTCGGAGTTCCACTCGGCCTCCTCGGAATCCACCTTGTAGAAGGCGCCGGACATGTCGGCGCCCCAGCGCACGTCGTCCAACACAAAAAATTCGGGCTCAGGACCAAAGTATGCGGTATCGGCAATGCCGGTGGACTTGAGATAGGCCTCGGCCCGCTTGGCCACCGAACGGGGGTCACGTTCATAACCTTCCATGGTGGAGGGCTCGAGGATGTCACAACGCAGGTTCAGCGTGGCCTCGTCGGTAAAGGGATCAATCACCGCGGTATCGGGATCCGGCATCAGAATCATGTCGGACTCGTTGATGCCCTTCCAGCCGGCGATGGACGAGCCATCGAACATCTTGCCATCTTCAAAGATGGACTCGTCAATCACATCGGCGGGCACGGAGACATGCTGCTCCTTGCCGCGGGTGTCGGTAAAACGGAAATCGACGAATTTCACGTCGTTGTCTTTCATCATCTTGAGGACGTCTTTAGCGGACATGTGCCCCTCCGTTGTCGGTTATCGAAAGTTTGCGGCCGCGGCAAGGCGACCGGAGAGTAATCGGCCTCCAAGTGAAGGCATGAACCATGCCACCACGAGGGTTTTGGGTCAAGAAGTATGCTTTGATCCTGTCATTCAAGGGCTTTTTGATGGATTCGGCGGAAAATAAACCGACGGTGGCGCGCCACAATGGTGCATGACAACGACGACGCGCCCAACTCTGGTGCATCAGCGAATCACGCTGGACCGAAAAAGAGCCGCACCTCGCGGTAATAAGGCTTGTCCGCCAGCGCCGCCTCCATGCGCTGTTGCAACTCCCGTGCCCGTGCCTCGCTTTCGAAACAGGCCAGGGGATAGAAGACCTCGACCCTGACGGTCCCCGCCAGGTAATGCAGCAAGATCCGCTCCTGACGCCCCAGGCAACGCAACGGTCTCCAGGCCTCCCTAAGCTCATTTTCGATCTCCCGGCGCAGAGGCAGTCCCTTGCAACTGGGTTGCTCCTCATCATCCTCGGGATCAATGTGAACGGTGATGTCGGTCACCTCCGCCACCGCTTCCCGTATCCGCTCCTCCACCGCCAGCGCCACCATGTGGCCCTCCGAGACCGAGATCCAGGGCGCCACCTGGACATGCACGTCGGCCATCGCCTCATGCCCCTGGCGGCGGGTACGCAGCATGTGGATGGAGCTGACGCCCGGCAGGTCCATGATGGCATGACGGATGGCGGACACCTTCTCCTCTTCCAGCGCCTCGTCCACCAGTTCGCGCATGGCGCCCCAGGCCAGATCCCAGCCGATCTTGGCCACCATCACCCCAACGATGAGCGCCGCCACCAGGTCGAGCCAGGTGAAACCCAACAACGCTCCGCCCACGCCGACGAGCACCACGATGGAGGAAACGGCGTCGGAGCGGTGGTGCCAGGCGTTCGCCATGAGCAGGTCCGACTCGATGCGGCGTGCCACGGTTCGCGTGTACCAGTAAAGCGCTTCCTTGGACAAAATCGAGAAGAGAGCGGCATAAAGCGCCATGAACTCAGGCGGTGTGGTTTCGTCTCCTTTCAAAAGTCTTTCGATGGAGTCCCACATGATGCCGCCGGCGATGAGCACCAGAAAGGCGCCCAGCCCCAGGGTGGCGGCGGTCTCGAAACGGCCATGGCCGTAGGGATGCTCCTCATCCGGCCCGTGCGCGGCGTGACGGGATGCTACCAACACCAGCAGATCGGTCAGCAGGTCGGAAAGGGAATGGATGCCGTCCATGATGAGGGCCTGGGAATGCCCCATGACCCCCACCACCATCTTCACACCGCTAAGCAGCAGGTTGACCAGGGCACCAACGATGGCTACTCGCGCCGAAGCGTCGCGGCGCTGGTCACGATGGGCCTGGGTGCCCCGTTCCGGGCTCACGTCTCCCCTCCCACGCGGAGACGCACGACGTACTCGCCGTCCCGCTCACCGGCCTCGAGCACCCGGTGACCGTTGATGCGACACCAGGCAGGAATATCGTTGAGCGCGCCGGGATCGGTGCAGATGGCCTCCAGCTCGTCGCCGGGTTGCAGCTCCGCCACCCTGTCCTGCACCCGAATCACCGGCATGGGGCAGAGCAGGCGGCGGCAGTCGAGGGTGTATCGGCTCACAGCATCCACTCCGGATTCAGCTCGTGGGGTGGCAGGGGCGCCACTTTCAGGAGGCGGGTGTCGCCTTGGGTGTCGCGGAACTCCAGCTCAACCTCGGAGGCGCTTTTGCCCTGGCTGTAGCGGGCGACGATGCGGGCGGCCAGCGCCAGTTCCTCGTCGTTCACCTCGCCGTCGATGAGCGCCAGGGGGCCGGCGTGGCTCACCGTCTTGAGGCTGGGGTAACGGCCGCGGTAGCCCTGCAGGAAGCGCCCCTCCCCCTCCTCGCGGGAGACGATGAGCTTGAAATGGGGGGCGGGGCGGATGTGGCGCCCCACCTTGAGAAGCATGATGTCGTCCATCTCGTACTGCTTGGCTCCACGCGCCCGCCACAAGTCAGCCAGCTTCACGGAGTACTGCTCGTCGGTGAGGAAGCAGCAGCCACCGGCCGGCTGGGCGTAGTCCTCGATGCCGAACCGCCTCGCCAGAGCCATCTGCGGCTTGCGGGTGCGGCCGGAGAAGTCGTAAAGCTTCTCCCGGTCCACCCAACCCTCGCGTTCGGGCAGGGTGGGCGGCAGGTTTTTTGCGCACAGGGGCCGAAGCAGAAGATCACCGATGCCGGAGTCGCGCTGCACCACCGGCAGGGTATCCTTGCGCTGGGACTTGGGCCGTTGGCCCACCACCTCGCCGGTGATGATGAAATCGAAGCCGTGGGACTCCATCCACTCCTTCGCCTTCCTGACCATGAAGATCTTGCAGTCCAGGCAGGGATTGAGGTGGGCGCCGTAGCCGTATTTCGGGTTGAACACCACCTCCTTGTACTCCTCCACAATGTCGATGATGTGGAGCTTGATGCCGAGCTGCTCGGCTACCCATAAGGCATTGTTCCGCTTTGGTTTCTTGCGATCTCGCTTGCGGATGGCGTGGGTGTGCCCCTCGACACAGAAACCGGTGAAGAAGTTGATGCCCTCCACATGGATGCCCTGCTCCTGGATGACCCTGACGGCCAGCATGGAGTCGAGGCCGCCAGAAACCAGGGCCACCGCCTTGCGTTGCATGATGAGTCAACAAGGAATTTGCTCAATGGCGGCATTATACGCAGAAACCGACCGGCTCCCGCGAGGGAAAACCCACAACGGATCACGGCTTTTTGCCGCCCTCCATGCTAGTATTTTGGATTGAAGGAAGCTCTGCTGCGGAACCTCTGATTTAATCCTGGACGAAGCAGATTGTTCTCCTTCGGTTCGAGTACAAGGTGAAGTTCTTGCCAATAGCCGGACGCAGTAATCGGGCCGAAGGAGGACAAGATGCGAGTTCATGGATTAGATCAGAGGTTCCCTAAAAGCCTTCCATGGCTTTATCAGCGCTCGCCGCGCCGCAAACGCGGTTTGCGGCTTGCTCCAAAACCAATCGCCAACCGCGATCAATTTTGCCGGCACTTCCTTGTGCCGGAGGAAGGCCTGAATTTTTCAGACCTTCCTTAAGGCGTAGCGGGGGCATACGCCGGTATCGTCGGAGGGAGCCATTTTGCAACACAGGATCAGAAACCAACCAACCCCCAAGGCAGCGGGTTTACTGATACCACTCCTGCTGGCGTTGTTCCTTGTCACGCCTCCCGCTCAGGCAAGGGTACGGGTAGGCGTCTATCAAAACGAGCCCAAGGTGTTTCGTGACGACCAGGGCCAAGCCAAGGGATTTTTCATCGATCTGCTCAAAGCAGTGGCCAGGCGGGAAGGCTGGTCGCTTCAGTTCGTTCGCTGCCAATGGCAGCAGTGCCTGCAGATGCTGGCCGATAATCGCATCGACCTCATGCCGGACGTGGCTTATTCCCCCCAGCGGGGCCGTCGTTTCGTTTTCGGCAGGGAGGTGGCCCTTTCCAGCTGGTCGCTCTTCTATACCAAACCGGGCCGCCCGCTTTATTCGCTCAAGGCGCTGAACGGCAAAAAGGTGGCAGTGGTGGCCGGCAGCATCCAGTACCAGGCACTGGAGAAAAAAGCGGCCGAACTGGGCATTCAACCCACTTTCATCGAGCTGAATACCATGGCCGATGTATTCCGAAAGGTGCAAGCGGGCAAGGCGGTCGCTGGCTTGGTCAATGCCTATTTTGGTCGTCGTAACGCTGAACGCTTCGGTCTGAAGGCTTCCTCCGTACTGATCCGCCCCACGCTGCTCTATTTCGCCGCCAGCCAGAAGGGTTCAAAACTGCTGCCGACCATCGACAACTATCTGCGTGCCTGGAAGCAGGACCGCGATTCGCTCTATCACCAGGCCATGGAGCGCTGGCTCTCCCCCGACGACACCCGCCATATCCCCACTTGGTTGTACTGGCTGGGCGTGGCGGTGGTGTTGCTCTCTCTTGTTCTACTGCTGTTGGTGGTGTTGTTTCGCATCATGCTCAAGCGCAAGACCGCGGAGTTGGAACACCAACGGCTCCATCTGGACCACCTGGCCCACCACGACATACTCACCGGTCTGGCCAACCGCCTGCTTTTTTTTGACCGGCTGGAGGCCTCCATCCGCCGGGCGCGACGTAACAAAAGTTCCCTGGCACTGCTGTTTCTCGACCTCCACCAGTTCAAGCAGATCAACGACAGCCACGGCCACACCCTGGGCGATCTTTTTCTGCAGCAGGTGGCGCGCAGGCTGGAGAACGCCATGCGGGCCAGCGACAGCGTGGCCCGCATCGGCGGTGACGAATTCGCCGTGATCCTGGAGGAGGTGAAGTCCCCGGAAGACGTCCTTGCCGGGGCACGGCGAATTCAATCGCTGTTCGAAAAACCCATCCAGGTTTCCGGGCACCAGTTTTCCACCAGCTTCAGCATCGGCATCGCGCTCTACCCCCAAGATGGCGAGGATCCCCACACCTTGTTGCGCAATGCCGACACCGCCATGTTCCGCGCCAAGGCGGCTGGACGCGGCGGCTACCAGTTCTACGAGCTGGACATGACCCGTGACGCCATCGCCAAGGAACGTCTTGAAACCGCGTTGCGCGAATCGGTTTCCCAAAAAGCGTTCGAGGTACACTATCAGCCGTTGGTGCGGCTGAGGGACAGCCGGCTGGCCGGCTTCGAGGCCCTTTTGCGCTGGCGCCATCCCACCCTTGGGAAAATCAGCCCGGAACGTTTTCTGCCCCTGGCAGAGGAGCTGGGGCTCATTTCCGGCCTGGGCGACCAAGTGCTGCAACAGGTATGCGATCAGGTGACGAGCTGGCGGGATGCCGGGCTGGAACCGGGGCGGGTGGCCGTCAACCTGGCAGGTGAGCAGTTGCGCAACCCCGACCTGCCAGCCAAGGTGAACCAGGCGCTTGCCGAAGGCCGTTGTCCGCCTCAGTCGCTGGAGTTTGAAGTGACCGAAAATTTTCTCATGCACACGGCGGACCGCTCACTGGAAATCCTGCGACAGCTTCGCAACATCGGGCTTGAGCTTGCCATAGACGATTTCGGCACTGGCTATTCATCCCTGGCTTATCTCAAGCTGCTGCCGATTTCGCGGCTGAAAATCGACCGCACCCTGGTCACCGGCCTGCCGGAAGACGAAAACGACCGTGCCATCACCCGGGCGGTGATTGCGATGGGACACGCGCTGGGTTTGAAAGTGTTGGCCGAAGGGGTGGAAACCGAAGCCCAACGCCGTTTCCTTCAGGAAGAGGGCTGCGACGAGGCACAGGGTTTTCTTTTCGGACAAGCGATGCCCGCAACCGCGGCCACGGAAATGTTGGAAAAGCAGCGGGCGGAACCCAACCAAACCGCCTGAACCCATTTCCACGCATCCCATGGAGCTATCCGGAACACTGTTTCACTCCGCATGGCAACTGGCTTTTTCCGCTTTTGTCCTGCCGGCCCTCTATTATTCCCTGCGCTGGGCGGACTGGAGCCGGTTGCGCGACCAGCGGCAGCAGCATGTCTGGCTTGGCGTGATAGTGTTTCTTTTTGTTTTATGGCACATGCGGGTCGAGCTGGAGCCAGGCTTCGCATGGCACCTTTCCGGCATGGTGCTGGTCACCCTCATGCTGCGCTGGTCGCTGGCGATTCTGGCCGGCACCATTGCTCTGGTGGCGGTGATCGCCACCACAAGCCAAGACTGGACGAGCCTGCTGCCCTCCCTCTTTTTCGTCGTGGTCTTGCCCGCTTCCCTCACCCAGGTCATCCTTGGACTGACCCGGGCCTATGCGCCCAAACACTTTTTTGTCTATGTATTGGTAAACGCTTTTCTCGCCGGCGGCCTGATCTTTCTTTTCAGCGGTTTTCTGGTTGCCGGCGGGCTGTTGCTGCTCAACGTCTATCCCTGGCACGAGCTGAAACAGAATTTCATCTACCTGGTGCCGATGATGGCTTTCCCGGAAAGCATGCTCAACGGCTGGCTGGCCGCCATTATCGTAGCCTATAAGCCGCACTGGATCGCCTCTTTCAGCGATGAGGAGTATCTGCGCGGCAAGTGATCCACCTTGCCAGACCCGGCCGCCGCGTCTACCATCACCAAGAAACCAAAAACCACCGGAGTCCTGCATGAGCTCCTCTCTCGATCCTGTGCTGCTCAATTTCATCTACGCTGTCATGGGTGGCCTGCTCACCCTGCTGTTCATGTGGCTGGGCTGCAAGGTGTTCAGCCATCTCGTCAATTTCAGCATTCCGGAACAACTGTCGCGCGGCAACCAGGCGGTGGGGCTGATGATTATGGGCATGTTCATCGGCATAGGCACCGCCATGGGGTTGGTCATCGGCCTGGGACTCAACTGAATGCGCGCCTGGCTATTGCTTCTTCTGCTGCCGACGGTGGCCCTGGCGACCACTTTCAAGGGGGTGAACCACAAACACTGGACCCACCGCTACGACCACTTTTTCCGCAAATACGCCAAGCGCTATTTCGGCCCCACAGTGGACTGGCACTGGTTCAAGGCCCAGGGAATAGCCGAGTCCGGCCTCAACCCAAAGGCTCACAGCAAGGCAGGCGCCATGGGCATCATGCAGATCATGCCCGGAACCTATAAGTACATCCGTAAAAAAAATCCCAGGGTCCAGGATCTCGCCCAGCCGCGCTGGAACATCGCCGCAGCCATCTTCTACGACCGCCACCTGTTCGACAAATGGGCCAATCTGGTAACCACCACCCGGGAACGGTTGTTGTTCGCTTTCGGCTGCTACAACGCCGGTTATACCCGCGTTCGGCGCACCTATAACCAGGTACGCAAAAAGCTGGGCAGCGTGGAGAGCTGGGACCAACTCGATGACTATCTGCCCGGCCAGACCCGCCACTATGTGCGGCGGATACAACGATTGATGGGGGTACTCTTGTGAGCTCCACCGCGTTGGCCTTGTTGGTGATCGGCTGGCTGGCCTATTTTTTTCTTCACTCCCTGCTCGCCAGCCTCACCGTCAAGCACTGGGTGGCCCGCCGCTGGCCCCAGTGGATGCCGGCTTATCGCATCTTGTTCAATCTGGTGGCGGTGGCGGCGCTTCTGCCGCTGCTCTATTTCACCTTCCATCTGGGAGGCGAGCCAGTATTGCGCTGGCGTGGCCCCTGGCGTTGGCTCGCAAACGTACTGTCAGTGGCGGCGGTAGTGGGTTTTCTGTTGTCATTCCGCTGGTACGATGGGCTGGAATTTCTTGGCTTGCGACAGTGGCTGGACCGCCGGCGCGAAGTGAAGGATCAGGAACGTTTTTGCATCTCACCCCTGCACCGCCATGTCCGCCATCCCTGGTATCTTTTCGCCCTGGTGCTGCTCTGGACCCGTGATCTGACGCCCGCCATGCTGGTCAGCACAGTGATGGTGTCACTCTATTTCATCATCGGCTCCCGGCTGGAAGAGCGCAAGCTGAAGATCTATCACGGCGAGAGCTACGAAACTTACTGCAAAAAAGTGCCTGGGTTGATGCCCCGACCGTGGAAGCGGTTGACGTCCGAAGAGGCGAGCCGACTGGAACGGATGGCCTTGCAAAAACACCAGTCCAAGGCCTGAGAAACCAAGGCCCTGGAAACCCAGGGCCTTCGAACGATTCTTCAAAGATAAGGCGGATAACCATATCGAGGCGGATAGGGCCGACGATAGTAGGCGGGCGGCGCGCCCCTCCACGCCGGCGGCGGTCGACGATAGGCAGGCGAAGGAACAGGCCGGCCCACGGCGTCTATGGCCTGGTCGATCCGTTTCTCTTCCTCGTGCATGCGAGCCTCTTCCTGCCTTCGCCAGGCTTCCATCTGAGCCATCATTCTGCGCTCGCGCTCCAGCATCTGCCGGCGGCGGCGCGCCATTTCAGCCGCCATCTGTTGACGACGCGTCTCCATGCGCTTGCGCAGGGCCGCTCTGCGCTCCTCCATGGATTTCATCAACGCCCGACGGGAAGAGCCGTCCTTTCGAGCAGGCTTGGGAGCAGGCTGGGTCTGAACCGGCGCAGCGGGCTTGGGCGGTTCGACGGCGGCCTGCTGTTGCTGTAAACCACTGCCAGCCGCTTCCTTGGACGGCTGCCCGGGCTGTTTGCCGGCGGTGTCCACCTGCTGCCGCGCCTGCTGTGACGCTGTCTCAGGCGGGACGGCTTTTGGCTTGAGCTTGGCCACCGTCGCCGTGGCCGGCTGACCTGGGTTGGCTGGCGCATTGGACTGGGGCTCTGATACCGCCAGCCCAGACAAGGCCAGTAACACACATCCAGAAAACACCGAAACCAATGGCGTTCTGTTCATCTCTCCATTCCCCCTTCTTGCACTAAAAAACTGGTCCTCAACGCTTCTGCGCCACTTCCAACTGGCGCCGCAACTGCGCCAGCGGGCGGTGGATGGCATGGCAACGAGCACACGAAGCCACCGCAAGCTCGCCAAGATAACGGCCCACACCGTGGGAATCCTTTTTCTTCAATCCCACTTCCAAAGCCGTCAGTTGTTCTTGCACTGCCTGCCCCAGAACCCGCTCGAGAGGCGCTTTATCTTCATGACACGCGTCACAACTGTTCTTCAGATCGGCCAGCCGTACCCGCAACTGTTCCAGGGCCTCGCCAGCCACGGGCCAACGACCGTCCACGGACGCAATCTTGATACGGTTTACCAACATCACCAGCCGACGCATGACGCGCTGATAGCTCTCTTCATCCAGGGTTTCAGAACTCTCCACCTTCACCCCCGAGAAATCGGGCGTGCGGTAACGCAATTTGGCCGTCAACTGATACTCACGATGGCACCCTTCGCAGCTTTTGGCCAACTTGCGCTGAAGCCTGCCAAGGCTTTCGGGAGAATCCGCCTTGCGCATCCTGGGAAAGAGTTGCAGTTCCAACTCGTCTTTCCACTCGGGCACCATTTCTCCAATGCGACGGTAATCCTTTTCCAGACGATCAAGCCATACCTTCAAATTCTGGTGATCCTCCAAGGCCGAATATTCGCTCACCGCCTGCATGTCGCGCCGCAGGGAGAACATGGTGTGAAGCCAGACATCGTGCTTGTTCGCCGGGCGATACCATTTGCCAAGAGAGGCGGGTGGAAGACGCAGCGACAGTTCCCGCTCCTCATCGCCGGCGGCGGCAAGCGGCAGCAGAAAAAGAAACACCCACAACAGCAAACGATTCACAGAGCCCCCCTTATGGAGAGATCGTAAAGATGGCGCTCGGCATCCACCAGATGCTTGCCCCAGTGAAGATGGAAGCCACGACGCCAACGCTTGAGAATGCTGTCGGGATCGGCCCGCTGCTCGTCAAGAAGCTTCAGCCCTTGCTTGAGTTCGCAATAGATGTCGGTGAGATCGTCCGCCAGGCTGCCGCTGCGGCACTCTTCATGGCCCAGATCGTACTCCATCCAGTAGGCATCCTTTTCTCCCAACAGCTGGTGGAGCTTGCTGAAAAGAGCAAAGCGCATCTCCAGGTTGGGCTCCATGTGGCCGCCCTCGCGGCTGTCCTCTTCCAGGAAAAGCGCGATGGCCGCATGAAGCTGGGGCAGCAGGCGAAAAACCTTTCGGAGCCAGCCCGAATCGCCTTCATCCACGTTTTCTATGATCTGGCAATACTCCTCCGCCAGCTTGTGGAGATTGTCAAATGCGTTATTCATGACATCAACAAATTCCTGCCGCAAACCGCGCGGCACCCCGTGCAATAAAACGGAATATCAACTGGTCGAATGTTATTCTAGTTCATATTGTTACCTTTTCCAGAAAAGCCGGTTTCGCTTTCCCCGCATGAAAACCATTCCTCCCGTGGTGCTGTCACTCGCCGGACACGACCCTTCAGGCGGCGCCGGCATTCAGGCCGACATGGAAGCCATTCACGCCCAGGGCTGTCATGCCGCCACCGCCATCACCTGCCTCACGGTGCAAGACAGCAGCCAGGTCCATAGGGTGGAACCGATTGAAGCTGGCCTCTTTTTACAGCAAGCCCGCCGCGCGGCGCGGGACATGCCCCCCTCGGCCATCAAGATCGGACTTGTGCCCGGCGAGGAAACCGCCGCCGCCATTTGCGAATTGCTGGAAGAATATTCCGGTGTTCCCATGGTGCTCGACCCGGTGCTCTACGCCGGCGGCGGTCGCGCGCTGTCCGCCGTGGAGTGGCTCAAGCCGCTGCTGGAACGCGCCACGCTGATTACGCCCAACCGGCGGGAAGCGCGCCTGCTGAGCGGGGAAAAAACAGTGGACAAAGCTGCCCATGCGCTGCTGGCAACGGGTTCGGCCGTGTTGGTGACCGGCGCGGATGAAGCGGAAGGCGAAACGGTGTCGAACCAGCTTTTCACAACCCCCGAAGGCGATGGCGCCCCCACCGCCCAATGGCAGTGGCCCCGGCTGGCCGGCAGCTTTCACGGCTCCGGCTGCACCCTGGCGTCGGCCATCGCCGCGCGGCTGGCGCTGGGCGAGCCGTTGCAGCAGGCGGTGGAGAAGGGGCAGGCGTTCACCCAGGCTGCCCTGGAAAAAGCCATTGCGCCAGGCAAGGGACAGAAGATTCCGTGGCGAAAATGAAGACCACATTGCTTTACGGTCTCTATGCCATCACCCCAAATGGCGCCACCGGAGAGCGGCTTGTAGAGATGGCGCTTGAGGCGCTGGAAGGGGGCGCGCGCATCCTCCAATACCGCGACAAAAGCAAAGACGCCAAACGCCGACTGGAGGAAGCCCGTGCATTGAACGCACTCTGCCGGCGCCACAACGCGCTTTTCATCATCAACGACGATGTCGAACTGGCACTGACCTGCCATGCCCACGGCGTTCATCTGGGCAAAGATGACGCCGCCTTGGATCAGGCCCGCCGCCGGCTGGGCGATGATGCCGTCATCGGCGTCTCTTGCTACAACGATTTCCATCGTGCGCGGAGCGCGGCGCGCCAAGGCGCCGACTATCTCGCTTTCGGCGCTTTTTATCCTTCGCCCACCAAGCCCCAGGCGGCGCGCGCCGACCTGGCGCTGCTTAAAAGAGCGCGAAAGGAGCTGTCTCTGCCCGTGGTTGCCATCGGCGGCATTACCACCGAAAATGCCCAGCCATTGATCGAATCCGGCGCCCACATGGTGGCGGTAATCCAGGGGCTTTTCGGCCAGTCCGACATCCGCGCAGCGGCGGAGCGGTTTTCCAGATTGTTCCAAACAGACCGAGAAATACAATGAGCACATCCCACGAGCTGTTCCAACTTGCCCAAAAGCACATTCCCGGCGGCGTCAACTCGCCGGTGCGCGCCTTCAAGGGGGTCGGTGGCGATCCCGTCTTCATCGACCGGGCCGAGGGCGCCTATGTTTACGACGTGGAAGGCAGGCGCTATATCGACTATGTCGGCTCCTGGGGGCCGATGATTCTGGGCCATGCCCATCCCCAGGTGATAGAGGCGGTGACGGCGGCGGCGCGCAAGGGGCTCTCCTTCGGCGCCCCCACCGAGCTGGAGGTGCGCATCGCCGACAAGGTGTGCGAGCTGGTGCCCTCGATGGACATGGTGCGCATGGTCTCTTCCGGCACCGAGGCCACCATGTCTGCCATCCGCCTGGCACGCGGCTACACGGGCCGCGACCGCATCGTCAAGTTCGAGGGCTGCTACCACGGCCATTCCGACTCGCTGCTGGTGAAGGCCGGCTCCGGCGCCCTCACCCTGGGCGAGCCCTCCTCCCCCGGCGTTCCCGGCGCGCTGGCGGAGCTGACCCTCACCCTGCGCTACAACGATATCGGGCAGGTGCGCCAGGCTTTTGCCGAAGTGGGTGAAGAGATCGCCTGCGTCATCGTCGAACCCGTGGCGGGCAACATGAACTGCATTCCGCCGGTGCCCGGCTTTCTGGAGGGGCTGCGCGAGGTCTGCGACCAGTACGGCGCGGTGCTCATCTTTGATGAAGTGATGACCGGCTTCCGTGTTGCTTTGGGCGGTGCTCAAGGACTTTACGGCATCACTCCCGACCTCACCACACTGGGCAAGGTGATCGGCGGCGGCATGCCGGTGGGGGCTTTTGGCGGCAAGGCCGAAATCATGGAAAAGATCGCGCCCCTGGGGCCGGTTTATCAGGCGGGCACGCTGTCGGGCAACCCGGTGGCCATGACCGCCGGCCTGGAGACTTTGAACCTGATTTCGGCACCCGGCTTTTTCGACGAGCTGGCCGCCAAGACCGAGCGCCTCGCCACCGGTCTGGTGGTGGCGGGCCGCGAAGCGGGCGTGGCCGTCACCGAAAATCATGTGGGTGGCATGTTCGGCCTCTTCTTTACCGAAGAGGAAAGAGTCACCGATTTCACCAGCGCCACCGCCTGCGACCAGGAGAAATTCAAGCGTTTCTTCCACGCCATGCTGGAAGCAGGCATCTATCTGGCGCCTTCCGCTTTCGAAGCGGGCTTTGTCTCGGCGGCGCACGGCAACGACGATCTGGAAGCCACCCTGGCTGCGGCCCGCCAAGCCTTCGACAGCCTGGCGGGCTGATCCGCGGCGGCCAGAAAAATGGCCGAAACCTTTCAGCATCTGCTCCACTGGGTTCAGGCTCACCCCGGCTGGGCCGGGGTGGTGGTCTTTCTCATGGCCTTCGCCGAATCCCTGGCCGTTGTCGGCATGGCGGTGCCGGGAGTGGCGGTGCTGTTCACCGTGGGAGCGCTCATCGGCGCCGGCGCGCTCAACTTCTGGTCCATGGTGGCCTGGGCGGTGACTGGCGCCATCCTGGGAGACAGCCTGAGCTTCTGGCTTGGCCGCCACTACCGCCGGCAGCTCGCCGACTTGTGGCCCTTCAATCGTCATCCCGAAATCCTGCAAAGAGGCATCGGTTTTTTCCAGAAATACGGTGGCAAGAGCGTGGCCATCGGCCGCTTTTTCGGTCCTGTGCGCGCGGTGATCCCGCTGGTGGCGGGCATGATGGAAATGCCGCCAAGCCGCTTCCTGTTCGCCAATGTGCTGTCTGCCATGGGATGGGCGCCGGCCTACCTGCTGCCGGGCATGGCTTTCGGCGCCTCACTGGAGCTGGCATCGGAAGTGGCCTTGCGGCTGGTGCTGTTGTTGGTGGTTTTGTTGGCCTGTCTCTGGTTCCTGGGGTGGATTTCTCACCGCCTTTTTCTCTGGTTGCAGCCCAGAAGCGCCCGGCTGGTGCGCTGGATACTCAGCCTGGGGGAACACCATCCGAGACTGAGCGCGATTGCCGGCGCCCTTGGCGATCCCGACCATCCCGAAGCGCGCGGCCTGGCCATGCTGGCGGGGCTGCTGGTGCTGATGATCGCCATGACCGCCATTCTGGTGTTGCTGCCGGGCCATCCGCCGCAAATGGCGGACAACGCGCTGCGGCTGGCGCTCGATCAGTTGCGCAACGACTCTGGCAACCATCTGATGCTCGCCATCTCGGCCATGGCGGGCGAAACCGCCACCCTGGCGCTGCTGTTCGCCTTCTGGCTGCTGCTGACCGGATTTGGCCTGAAAAGAGCGGCCCGCCACTGGCTGGGTGGCACGCTCTTCATCTGGCTGCTGGCGCTGGTTCTGGAGTATCTGCTGCGCACCAATCCCAACCTGATACCTGTGCTGCCCGATATCTTCGTGCTGCGGGCGTCGGTCTTCTTCGGCCTGGGTGCGGTGCTGTCTTCCACGCCCCTGGCACGCAACCGTCGCTGGTTGCTCTATTCCGGCGCCAGTGTGTTGCTCACGGCGGTGGTGCTGGCCCAGCTCTATTTCGGCTCCAGCCTGTTCGCCATTCTGCTGGCGGTGGCGGTTGGCCTGGGTTGGGTTACCGCAGTGGGCATGGCTTTCCGCACCCACGTCACCAGAGAACGGTTCCAGGGAAAACACGCACTTGCCCTTGGCATCACCTTCTCCACTTTGATGGCTGCCACTCTGTTGGCCACGCCCGCGCCTCCTCCAACACCAAAACCAATGCCCTATTTCGGCGCTTTTCAGACAACCAACTGGTGGGAGCAGGCACAACAAAAACTGCCCCGCGACCGCGCCACACTGCTCGGCAAGGGGCATCATCCCTTCAACATTCACTACGCCGGCCCAGCGGACGCGCTGCGCAAGGCGCTGTCGGACCTGGGCTGGCAACCGGCGCGGGACGCGGTGGGACTGGCCTGGCTGAGACTGCTGGCCCCCACCAGCGCCATCTCCCAACTGCCGCTGGTGCCTCACAGTCACCAAGGTCGGCGGGCCCTGCTACACTTCATCAAGCCGTTGGATGAACAACGCCGCTTGGCGATCTACCTGTGGCCGAGCGGCTACTATCTGCAAGAGCGCAGGGTTCCTGTCTGGATGGGAGAGGTGACGATTCAGGGACGGCGACAGTGGTTGTCACTGCTGATCTATCCTTATAGTAAAGAGGCAGCCCCAGGTATCCTGGAAAAACTGGCCGCCAGGCTGAGCCAAAAAGGAATGTCCACCCGGCTGATCTCCGGCGGTGGCTTGTTGCAGATCATGGCGACAGCCGGCGCCAAATGACACCGGTTTCACATTTTTGCGTAACATGACTGGAAGTGGCGCGCCATCAACTATTTAATTCGCTGAGGAACAGCCCGAGGAAGTAACAATGAAGGCACTACTTGTCGACGACTCCAAAGCTGCACGCTTTGCCATGAGCAAGTTGCTCAAGGATCAGGGATTGGAAGTGGAAGTGGCCTCCTCCGGTGAAGAGGCACTGGACAAGCTCGCCACGGAACCGATCAGCATCGTCTTTATGGATCAATCCATGCCCGGCATGGGCGGGATCGCGGCCACCCGCGCCATCACCAGCAACGAAAAAACCGCTCACATTCCAGTTGTGCTCTGTACTGGCAACGAAGGCGAAAAGTTATTGCACACCGCCAAGGAAGCGGGCGCCATCGGCGTGCTTACAAAGCCCCCAAGGGAAGAGCAGCTCAAGGAAGTGCTTTCCAACATCAAGCTGGAGGCCGCCCCGGCCGCTTTTGAAGAGATGGCAACCGAAGAACACGAAACGGTGGATCGCGAAACCATCATGGTGGAGGTGGACGAACTGGTTGCCAGCCTGCGCCAGCGGGTGGAAGAACTGGAACGGCAACTTCAGGTAAAGCTGGATGAGCTCGGCCAACGCATCACTGCCACGGAACGGAAACTGCAACCGCTCCAGGGGGCGGTGGACAATCTCGACAACCGCATTCTGGAACAGGTGAAGGAACAGTTGACGGCAGACGCCAGCAACCAACGCATTCAGTTGGAGGCCTTGCGCCAGCAGATCAGTGCCGGGCTGGAAGAGATGGAGGAAAGGGAAGGCCGCCTGCGGGACGCACTAATCAAAAAGACCAAGGAAAAGGTGACCTCCATGATGAACCGCAAACTCGTGGAGGTTCGCGAAAGCCTGGTCAAATCGAAGGAAGAAACGCGGGCGCGCACCCTGGCAATGGAAAACCGCATGAAGGAGATGGAGCAGAGCCTGATGGCCAAATCGATCGGCATTTCCATCATAACCGCCGCCCTGGCCTTTGCCTCGGCCTATTTCTTTCTGACTTAACCGCCACCGGGTTCATCCCCCCCAGCGCGGCAACAGATCCTGGCCCACCTCCAGGTGGTCCAGGATCCGCGCTACCACGAAATCCACCAGCGCCTCCACCGACCGCGGGCGGTGATAAAAGCCGGGGTTGGCCGGCAGGATCACCGCGCCGGCCCGGCTCAGCTTGAGCATGTTTTCAAGGTGAATGGCCGAGAAGGGGGTCTCGCGCACCACCAGAATCAGCTTGCGCTTCTCCTTGAGGGCCACGTCGGCGGCGCGGTCGATGAGATCCTCGCAGATGCCGTTGGCCACCGAGGCCAGGGTGCCGGTGGTACAGGGGCAGATCACCAGCGCCTGGGGCGGGTTGGAGCCGCTGGCCACGGGCGCGGTCCACTGCTGGCGGCCGAACACCTTGAGCTGGTCGCTGCCCGCGCCCAGCCGCTCGCACAGCAGCCGCTGCGCCTCTTCCGGCCGCGAGGGCAGTTCCAGGTCGGCCTCCATGGCCGCCACCACCTGAGCCGCCTGGGAGTAGAGGAGCTGCACCTCCCTGCCCGCCTGCAGCAGGCACTCCACCAGCCGCAAGCCGTACTGGATGCCCGAGGCGCCCGTCAGGGCCACGGCTATGGGCAACCGGCTCACGTCCGCGCCTCCAGCGCTTCGAGGATGCGCGCGTGGACGTTTTCGAAGCCGCCGTTGCTCATCACCACCACGGTGTCTCCTTCTGCCGCCTCCCGCGCCACCGCCTCCACCAGGGGGCCGGTCTCGCGGAAGACCTTGCAGCGCCCGCCCAGGGGCGCCAGGGCGCGATCGGCGTCCCAGCGCAGTTCAGGGGGAGCGTAGAGCAGCACCTCGTCGGCGGCCGCCAGGGCCCGGGGCAGGGCGTCGGCGTGGACCCCGGCGCGCATGGTGTTGGAGCGCGGCTCCAGCACGGCGATGATGCGCCCGTCGCCCACCCGCGCGCGCACCCCCGAGAGGGTGGTGGCGATGGCGGTGGGGTGGTGGGCGAAATCGTCGTAGAGACGCACGCCGGCCACCTCGCCGCGCAGCTCCATGCGTCGCTTCACCCCCTGGAAGCGGCAGAGCGCCTCCACCCCCACCAGCGGCGGCACCCCGGCGTGGCGCGCCGCCGCCAGGGCGGCCAGGGCGTTGGCCATGTTGTGGCGGCCGGTGAGCTCCCAGCGGATCTCGCCCACCGTCTCCCCCTCGCACACCACCTGGAAGCGGCTGCCGTCGGCGGAGGCCTCGCCGATGCGCCAGGCCGCCTCGCCCTCCACCGAAAAGCGCTCCACCGGCGTCCAGCACCCCATCCGCAGCACCTGCTCCAGGTTGCCGTCCCCTGCGGGCACCACCAGCCGGCCGTTGCCCGGCACGGTGCGCACCAGGTGGTGGAACTGGCGCTGGATCTGGGCCAGGTCGTCGAAGATGTCGGCGTGGTCGAACTCCAGGTTGCCCAGCACGCAGGTGCGCGGCCGGTAGTGGACGAACTTGGAGCGCTTGTCGAAGAAGGCGGTGTCGTACTCGTCGGCCTCCACCACGAAGAAGGGCAGGTCGCCGGCGCGGGCGGAGCGGTCGAAGTTGCGCGGCACCCCGCCGATGAGAAAGCCGGGGGCAAGGCCGGCGTGCTCCAGGATCCAGGCCAGCATGCTGGCGGTGGTGGTCTTGCCATGGGTGCCTGCCACCGCCAGCACCCAGCGATCGCGCAGCAGGTTGTCGGCCAGCCACTGGGGGCCGGAGGTGTAGGGCAGCCCCCGCGCCAGTACCGCCTCCACCAGGGGGTTGCCGCGCGAAAGGGCGTTGCCGATCACCACCATGTCGGGAGCGGGGTCGAGCTGGTCCGGATCCCACCCCTCGGTGAGGACGATGCCCGCCTCCTCGAGCTGGGTGCTCATGGGAGGATAGACGTTGGCGTCGGCGCCGGTCACCTTGTGGCCCAGGGCCTGGGCGATGCGGGCGACACCCCCCATGAAGGTGCCGCAGATTCCGAGGATATGGATGTGCATGGCGGGTATCATACTTCAATGCGGGAATATTTCATCGACACACCAAGCGAACTTCAGGCGTTCACCCAACGGCTGCAAGGCCGCAACTGGCTGGCAGTGGATACCGAGTTTCTGCGCGAGCGAACCTACTTTCCCAGGCTCTGCCTGGTGCAGGTGGCCAGCGACAGCGAGGCCGCCTGCATCGACCCCCTGGCCATCGAGGATCTATCTCCATTGCGCGATCTGCTGCTCGACCCGGCTGTCGCCAAGGTTTTTCACGCCGCCCGTCAGGATCTGGAGATTTTTCTCCAGCTCTGGGGCGAGCTGCCCAGACCGGTGTTCGACACCCAGCCGGCGGCAGCACTGCTGGGCATCGGCGACCAGGTGGGCTACGGCAATCTGATACAGTCGCTGCTGGGGGTGAATCTTCCCAAGGACCATTCGCGCACTGACTGGTCCCGCCGACCGCTGGACAAGGCGCAGCTGCGCTATGCCCTGGACGACGTGATCTACCTGGGACGCGCCTACCTGGAGATCCGGCGGCGGCTGGAGTCCTTGGGGCGGCTCGACTGGCTGGCGCCCGAGTTCGAGCAGCTCACCGATCCGGCCACCTACGCCATGGAGCCCATGGCCATGTGGAAAAGAGTCAAGGGCCGCCAGCACCTGAAAGGCGCGCGCTTGGCGGTGCTGCAACAGCTGGCGGCCTGGCGGGAAAAGCAGGCTCAGCAACGTGACCTGCCGCGCCGTTGGCTCCTCAAGGACGACGTCCTGCTTGAACTGGCCCGCCGCGCCCCAACGAACCTCAAGGCACTGGCGCGGGTGAGAGGCGTGGAGCAGGCACTGGTCAAACGCGAGGGCGACCAACTGTTGGCGCTCATCCGTCAAGGGCTGGAGACCCCCAGGGAAAACTGGCCACGGGAAAAGAGCAGACCGACGAAACTCTCCGCCTCCCAAGAAGCCACGCTGGATATTCTCACCGCCGCCCTGCGGATCATCGCCGATGAGGCCGGCCTCTCCCCCCAACTCATCGCCAGTCGCAAGGATCTTGCCGCGCTGCTGCACGGAATGCCCGATGGCGCGCTGTTGCGGGGTTGGAGGAAAAAGCTGGCGGGAGAACCTCTTCAGAAACTGCTACAAGGCGAATGGCGGCTCATTTTGGAACAGGGAATACCCAAAATAGCTCGCGATTGATAAATCGCAATGAAGATTACTCCTGTCATTTATAAAATGAAAAATCCTTTTGTTAATCAAAACCCTGGTTTTTCAGCAAGACTTCAGGGGCCATAAAAGAGGTTTTATTGATGATTGGAGTGAGTACACCGCGCGTTGCGCCGAATGAAGGAAGCGTTCGGTTCATTTCCGAGGTCGCCGCTGTCAGGCAGCTGGATACGATCGGAGTCAAAAAAGATCTGCTTCTGCGGCTGCGTGAGGCGCGCAAGGCCCACAGAAGGTGGGTAAGCCATGCTCTGGCCCTCATCGAGGGGGCGGAAATTTCGCCCGACCAGATTCCCGTAAATGAAACCGAGTGCGGCTTCGGCAAGTGGTATTACGGCAAGGGCCAATCCCTTTCCCAACTGGAACAGTTCCAGCAGATCGAAAAACCCCATGAGCGGCTGCACCGCATCTACATGGAAATTTTCAACCTGCTGTTCGACACCAAAAAGCCCTCCTTCTGGAAACGGCTGCTGGGCAGGAGTCACTCCAGGTCTCCTGAAACCCTGGAGGCGGCCAGAAGGCGATACAGCGAGCTGAACGATCTTTCCCACGAAATATCGGATCGGCTCAAGATGCTGGAAAAAAGGATCATCGACATGGATGAAGAGGAACTGAGAAATATCTTCTGATCCTTTCCCTGCACCCGAAACACAAGGCCCCGCTCTTCGCGGGGCCTTGTGGTCTGGTCAGACGCAACCGGTGGGCTTTGGCAGCCCCCCATATTTGGTAATGGGCTTCATCGGTCCGGTCATCCACTCCTTGAAGAGCACTTTCTTGTCCTGATCTATGTATTTGGCGAATTTCCGAATGGGCGGCACAGTGCCGTAGGTTTCATAATATTCACGCGCCTTGAGCACCTGAGCCCAGCGCTCGTCGGTCATCTCGAAACCATCCACCTCGGCCATTGCCCGGCCAATCTCCTCGGTCCACTGATTCATGTCCAGCAGATAGCCGTCGCCGTCGCGGTCGGGGATTTGTACAGTCATCTTTCTCACTTCCTCATTTCAGTCGTCGTTCTATTCCTGAGTGTTTTACTCAAGATTTGTCACTATACTCCAACCCCGACCACCTTATACCCTGCGCCGCCAAAGGTTGGCTGCTCCCCGCTTTGGACAGAACCAGGACCATTTCCTATAATTCGCCTCCCCGCCACCGTAGCTCAGCCGGTAGAGCAACGCACTCGTAATGCGTAGGTCAGGAGTTCGATTCTCCTCGGTGGCTCCATCTGTTCTCTCTCCTTCCACCTCGCCAACGGACAATCAACGATTTGCCGCCTTTATTGAAGAAGGCGCAAATCTTTTTGTCCTACCGAACCGCCGGAAAAAGAGAAAAAGAAGCTCTCCACAATTCCTGTGGAAAACTTTGTGGAAGAATATCGGGAAAAGTGGCTGAAAGGCTGCTATTCATTAGCGCCTATTAAATTGTTCAAATTTTGCACAATTCAATAGGCATTCAAAAACAATAACTTACAAAAACAGCCGACAACCGTCGTTTTAGAGCAAGGAACAACCCTAAAAATTAAGCCATTGTGCATAACTTACTGAAAACCCATGCTTCACTTGCTTCCGGCAGCGGTGGCGGGACGCGAGCCGGTGCAGTCCCAGGCAAAGGTGCAGTCCACCTCTCCCAGCACCACTGCAAGGCCGGTTTCGCCCCCCTCCAGAATCATGGAGATGGGCGTGCGGCCACCAAAACGCTTCTGCCGTTGGTGAATCCAGCGGCTGGACATGCGTGGGTTACGCGGATAAGCGGTACGCAGGGCATCGGCAATGCGCAGCACATATTCACAACGGCGCAACACCTGGGGATCGCTGGGGAAAGCAGCCGTGCCTTCGCGGAACTTGCTGAAGGCACGGGCGCGAACCTCTTCCGGCATGGCCAGAATCTGGCGCATGGTATCGGTGTCGAGCCGCCAGTTGTCAAGCACCTGCATCACCGCCCGGGTGATGTCGGACAGGGCTTTTTGCTGGGTATCATTGCTCATGGTTCACTCACTCCTGGAATATTGTCTTGATTTTTGACTATTTTACTAGGTTATTAGCCCCGTGACTACCCAAACAGCTTCTGCCACCAGCGTCGGCGGTTGTTCGGCGGCGGCCGCTCGGCCTCCAGATCCACCGGTGGAATGCGGCTGAGCACCCAGCCAGGCAGTGGTGGATTTTCGCTGTAGCCGCACACCACTCCCAGGTTGTTTGGATCATAAATCTTCACCATGGCGGGGGACTGAAGATCATCTGCATAGACAATGCCGCAGTAATCCTCGTCGTGCTCGGCGCGTAGCAACTGGTCTATCTCGGCGAGAAAATCGAGAAAGGTCTCCGGCGGCGCGGTTTCGGTGGGCGGCGACTCACCCACGGCATAGACATACCACCCCTCGGGATTCCGGCGCAGCCGCTCCCAGAGATCGTCCAGATGATGCCAGCGCAAGGCAGAAGTAAAACTGCCTCGGAACGCCGTCATGTAATCGCGTTGGTTGGCTTGTTCCATGGGTATAATCCGGTTTTCTCTCTTCAGGCTTGTGACATGACCGCCCTTTACCAGTCCGATCTTTCAGGTCTACAACTTTTGAATCGCGGCAAGGTGCGCGACATCTACGCCGTGGACGACGAACATCTGCTGATCGTCACCAGCGACCGCCTCTCAGCCTTCGATGTAGTCTTTCCCCAACCTGTTCCCGGCAAGGGCGAGGTGTTGACCCGGGTTTCCCGTTTCTGGCTGGAACGCACGGCAGGGCTTATTCCAAACCAGTTGAGCGACATACCGCTGGAAGAGGTGGTGTCCGATGCCGCCGAGCGGCACCGGCTGGGTGACCGCGCCATGGTGGTGAAACGGCTGCGACCGCTGCCGGTGGAGGCCATCGTGCGCGGCTACCTCATCGGTTCAGGCTGGAAAGATTACCAAAAAAGCGGACAGGTCTGCGGGCTGCCCCTGCCTGCGGGCCTGCAACTTGCGGACCGGCTGCCGGAACCCATCTTCACTCCCTCTACCAAGGCGGAGGTCGGCCAACACGATATTAACGTCACTTTCGACCATGTGGTGGAACAGATCGGCGAACAACTGGCGGAACAGGTCAAAAGTACCAGCCTGGAGATCTATCGGCTGGCGGCCGAATACGCCCTAGACCGGGGCATCATCATTGCCGACACCAAATTCGAGTTCGGCCTGGACCAGGAGGGCCGCCTCCACCTCATCGACGAAGTGCTCACCCCCGATTCTTCCCGCTTCTGGCCCGCGGATCAATACCGGCCCGGCATCAGCCCACCCAGCTTCGACAAGCAGTTTGTGCGTGATTACGTCGAATCCATCGGTTGGAACAAACAGCCACCGGCACCCAAGCTGCCCCAGGAGATCATCGACCGCACGGCGGAAAAATACCGGGAAGCGGAACAACGTCTTACCGGCGGATGACTGCCTCACCACCCAGGCTGGTGCTCTACACCACCCCCGGCTGCCACCACTGCCGGCGAATGAAGCAGTGGCTGCAACGCCATGGAATAAGGTTCCGCGAAGAGGACATCACCCGCAGCAGACGCGCCATGCTGCAATTCCAACGCCTTGGCGGACGCGGGGTGCCGCTGCTTCTGGTCGGTGAACGGACAATTCAGGGCTTCGACCCCAAGCGCTTGGTCGCCCAATTACGGCAAATGGGACTGATAACCAACGCGGTCCCAAAACGAAAAAAAGCCGCAGGAAAGCGGCTTTCGAACGGAGATGGTAGCTAGGGGCGGACTCGAACCGCCGACCCCAGCATTATGAGTGCTGTGCTCTAACCAGCTGAGCTACCTAGCCAAGAGGGGCGCAGACCTTATCAAGAGTGCGCTTCCATTGTCAAACGTTACGGCATCCTGGGGCACTCTCGAAGGAAGCTCTGATAAAAGCCTTCCATGGCTTTATCAGCGCTCGCCGCGCCGCAAACGCGGTTTGCAGCTTACCCCAAAATCAATGGCTTGGGACCATTAATTTTGCCGGCACATCCATGTGCCGGAGGAAGGCCTGAATTTTTCAGAGCTTCCCTAACAACAGTATCCGTTTTTATTCCTGGACGACACCGCCGGTTTTCGTGCCATAATGTTTTTGTTCAATGGACTCTGAAAAGGAGCTCTCCAACAATGAAAAAACTGTTGATGCTGTGCGCCCTGCTGTTTTCCGCCACTTTGGCGCTGGCCTATGAGCCGAAGGAAGGGGTGGACTATGAACTTATCAAGCCGGCACCTCCAACCGGAAAAGGAGACAAGGTGCGGGTAATCGAATTCTTTATGTACACCTGCCCCCACTGCAACCATCTGGAACCCCACTTGGTGGAATGGCGCAAAAAGCTGCCGGACTATGTGAAATTCCAGACAG
>JALVUB010000204.1 GCA_027023915.1 Sedimenticola sp. | reverse complement strand
CCTACTTCAAAACCGCCCTAAACCGCCTACAAACCACCCTCAACACCGACTAACCCCAATCGCAAACCAACTGGCACAATGTCGCAAACCAAGCGACGCGCTACACGAAAAAACCCCGTCGGGCATCCGACGGGGTTTTATATTGAGTGGCTCCGCCAGCTGGGCTCGAACCAGCGACCCACGGATTAACAGTCCGTTGCTCTACCAACTGAGCTATGGCGGATTGGCTGGAGGCGCGTATATTAAGGGGGAGGCAGTTGAAGGTCAATAGTGGTTTTGGACTTTCGGGCCAGGGAACGTTGAAAAAAATCCCGGCACTGGTACACTACGCGGCCTGATTTTGCAGGAGCGGTACCATGCGTCAACCACTGGTAGCTGGAAACTGGAAAATGAACGGCTCGCTGGCGAGCGTGCGCGAGCTGCTTGCGGGAATCAAAGCGGGCATCGATACCGTGAAAGTGGCCGAAGTGGCGGTTTGCCCGCCGGCTGTTTATATCCCGGAAGCTCAAGCGCAACTGGCGGGGACTGCCATCGCCTGGGGCGGTCAGGATCTTTCGGTGCACGATTCCGGCGCCTATACGGGTGAGATCGCGGGGCCCATGCTGCGGGACTTCGACTGCAAGTATGTCATCATCGGCCACTCCGAGCGCCGCACCTACCACGGCGAATCCGATGAACTGGTGGCGCGGAAGTTCGAGGCGGCGCGCCGCAACGGCCTGGTGCCCATCTTCTGTATCGGCGAGACCCTGGAAGAGCGGGAGTCGGGCGTCACCGAAGAGGTGGTGGCGCGGCAGGTGGACGCCGTCATCGACCACTGCGGCGTGGAGATGCTGGGCGAGGGTGTGATCGCCTACGAACCGGTCTGGGCCATCGGCACCGGCAAGACGGCCACGCCCGAGCAGGCGCAGGAGGTGCATGCCTTCATCCGTTCCCGCATCGCGGAGAAGAACGCCACCGTGGCGGAAGGGCTGCGCATCCTTTATGGTGGCAGCATGAAGCCGGGCAACGCGGCCGAGCTGCTCGCCAAGCCGGACATCGACGGCGGTCTCATCGGCGGCGCTTCCCTGAAGGCAGAGGACTTTCTGGGAATCTGCACCGCGGCCAACGGTTGAGTGCCATGCATACCGCTCTGGTTGTCATCCATCTCTTTCTTTCGATCGGTCTCATCGGCCTGATCCTGATTCAGCACGGCAAGGGCGCCGATGCGGGCGCTGCCTTTGGCAGTGGCGCTTCGGGCACTGTTTTTGGCGCACGTGGCGCGGCAAACTTCCTTAGCCGGACCACTGCGGTGTTGGCCACGCTCTTTTTTATTACCAGTCTGGCGCTGGGTTGGATGGTGATGAAAGAGGCGCGTGAGGCCGGTATCATGGTTTCGGCGCCGGATGCCAAGGAGATTCCGGCGCCCAAGGTGGAAAACGATCTGCCACCGCGGAGCGATCAAAAGGTGAAGGAAGGAGACCTGCCCACCATTCCGGAGGGCGCTTCGAAAACGGGAGAAGGAGCTCAGGTGACCAAATCCGAGGGAGGAAAGGGGAGCAAGTAATCCTGTTTATTGCCGAAGTGGTGGAATTGGTAGACACGCTGTCTTGAGGGGGCAGTGGCGAAAGCCGTGCCGGTTCAAGTCCGGCCTTCGGCACCAACAAACAAAACGGTATCCGAGTTTGCGGATACCGTTTTTCTATGCGGGTAAAAATTAAAAAAAATCTTAAAAAACAATGGGTTGTAATTTTACTTTTGGTTGACACGTACTGTATGTCTGAAATAGACTTGAGCGCTAGTTGTGTGCGACTCGGCCAAACGTGAAGGGGGCGGCACGAGGTGCTGGAAAACTATCTTCCCATCCTGATCTTCATCCTCATCGGCCTGGTGGTGGGCTCGGTGCTGTTGAGCCTGGGCTTCGTGCTCGGCCCGCGCAAGCCCGACGCCGAAAAGGGTTCGCCCTACGAGTGCGGCTTCGAGGCCTTCGAGGATGCGCGCATGAAGTTCGACGTGCGCTTCTACCTAGTGGCCATCCTCTTCATCCTGTTCGATCTGGAGATCGCCTTTTTCTTTCCCTGGGCCGTGGTGCTGGACCAGATCGGCCCCGTGGGCTTCTGGGCGATGATGCTCTTTCTCGCCATCCTGGTGATCGGTTTCATCTATGAATGGAAGAAGGGGGCGCTGGAATGGGAATAGAAGGCGTGCTCAAGGAGGGGGTGGTCACCACCTCCATCGATACGGTCATCAACTGGGCGCGCACCGGCTCGCTCTGGCCCATGACCTTCGGCCTGGCCTGCTGCGCGGTGGAGATGATGCACGCCGGCGCCTCGCGCTACGACCTGGACCGCTTCGGCATCATCTTCCGCCCCAGCCCCCGCCAGTCGGACCTGATGATCGTCGCCGGCACCCTGGTGAACAAGATGGCGCCCGCCCTGCGCAAGGTCTATGACCAGATGCCCGAGCCGCGCTGGGTGATCTCCATGGGCTCCTGCGCCAACGGCGGCGGCTATTACCACTACTCCTATTCGGTGGTGCGCGGCTGCGACCGCGTGGTGCCGGTGGATGTCTATGTGCCGGGCTGCCCGCCCACCGCCGAGGCGCTGCTCTACGGCATCATCCAGTTGCAGAAGAAGATCCGGCGGGAAACCACCATCGCCCGCACCGAGGCCGCGACATGAGCCTGGAAGAGCGCCTGGACGATCTGGAAGAGCTGATCGAGGAGCATATCCTCGATGAGCTGTGCGAGGACTGTTCCCTGAAGCGGGAGCGCAACGAGCTCACCCTCACGGTGCCGCGTGACCGGTTGCTCGATGTGATGACGGTGCTGCGGCGCAAGGCGGCCCTGGGCTTCGACCAGTGCACCGACGTCTGCGGCGTGGACTATTCGGCCTGGAAGCGCAGCGAGTGGGAGGTGGCGAACGCCCCCAACACCGGCTTCAGCCGCGGCGCCGAGCGGGACGAGCCGCTCCAGCCGGCGCCCGAGAGCCGTTTCGCCGTGGTTTACCACCTGCTCTCCATCAGCAACAACTGGCGGCTGCGGGTGAAGACCTTTCTCGACGACGACTTTCCCGCCGTGGACTCGGTGGTGGGGCTGTGGAAGAGCGCCGACTGGTTCGAGCGCGAGGCCTTCGATCTCTTCGGCATCCTCTTCAAGGGCCACCCCGACCTGCGCCGCATCCTCACCGACTACGGCTTCGTGGGGCACCCCTTCCGCAAGGACTTCCCCCTCGTCGGTCAGGTGGAGATGCGCTACGACGAGGAGCTGGGCCGGGTGGTCTACGAGCCGGTGAGCATCGAGCCGCGCGTCAACACGCCGCGGGTGGTGCGTGACGACTGCCGCTACAACCCCGACGGCATCGAGCCGCCGGCTCGGGAGGAGGCCGCCGATGGCTGAGATCCGCAACTTCACCATCAACTTCGGCCCGCAGCACCCCGCCGCCCACGGCGTGCTGCGCTTGGTGCTGGAGATGGACGGCGAGGTGATCGAGCGCGCCGACCCCCACGTGGGGCTGCTCCACCGCGGCACCGAGAAGCTGGCCGAGGCCAAGCCCTGGAACCAGTCCATCGGCTACATGGACCGCCTCGATTACGTCTCCATGATGTGCAACGAGCACGGCTACGTGGGGGCCATCGAGAAGCTGCTGGGCATCGAGCCGCCCATCCGCGCCCGGTACATCCGGGTGATGTTCGACGAGATCACCCGCATTCTCAACCACCTGCTCTGGCTCGGCTCCCACGCCCTCGACGTGGGGGCGATGACCGTCTTCCTCTACTGCTTCCGCGAGCGCGAGGATCTGATGGACTGCTACGAGGCGGTCTCCGGCGCCCGCATGCACGCCACCTACTACCGTCCCGGCGGCGTCTACCGCGACCTGCCGGACCAGATGACCCGCTACGAGAAGGAGCACCTGGGGAGCGAAAAGGAGCTGCTCTACCGCAACCGCGCCCGGGGCGGGTCGCTGCTGGACTTCATCGAGGACTTCACCGAGCGCTTCCCCAGGCTGGTGGACGAGTACGAGACCCTGCTCACCGACAACCGCATCTGGAAGCAGCGGCTGGTGGGCATCGGCGTGGTGCCGCCCGAGCGGGCGCGCCAGCTCGGCTTCACCGGCCCCATGCTGCGCGGCTCGGGCATCGCCTGGGACCTGCGCAAGAAGCAGCCCTATGCGGTCTATGACCAGGTGGACTTCGACATCCCGGTGGGCACCAACGGCGACTGCTACGACCGCTACCTGGTGCGCATCGAGGAGATGCGCCAGTCCAACCGCATTATCCGCCAGTGCGTGGAGTGGCTGCGCAACAACCCCGGCCCGGTGATGATCGACGACTACAAGATCGCGCCACCGCCGCGGGCGAAGATGAAGGAGGAGATGGAAGCCCTCATCCACCACTTCAAGCTCTTCACCGAGGGCTACACCACGCCCGAAGGGGAGGTCTATTTCGCGGTGGAGGCGCCCAAGGGCGAGTTCGGCTGCTACATCGTTTCCGACGGCGCCAACAAGCCCTACCGCCTGAAGATCCGCGCGCCCGGCTTCGCCCACCTGGCGGCCATGGACGAGATGGCGCGCGGGCACATGCTGGCCGACGTGGTGGCCATCATCGGCACCATGGACATCGTATTCGGGGAGATCGACCGCTGATGACGCTTCGCTGCCAACCCTGGAGCCGCGCCGACAAGCGCGCCGACAAGGAGAACCTCCTCACCCCCGAGGTTCGCGCCGAGATCGACGCCTGGCTCGCCAAGTACCCGGACGAGTGGAAGCAGTCGGCGGTGATGGCGGCCCTGCGCATCGTGCAGGAGCACAACGGCGGCTGGCTCACCCGGGAGCTGATGGACCAGGTGGCGGACTACCTCGACATGCCGCCCATCGCGGTGTACGAGGTGGCCACCTTCTACTCCATGTACGAGACAAAGCCCGTGGGGCGGCACAAGATCTGTGTCTGCACCAACGTCTCCTGCATGATCCGGGGCGCGGACCGCATCGTCGAGCACCTGGAGAACAAGCTGGGCATCCGGATGGGCGAGACCACCGGGGACGGCCGCTTCACCCTCAAGGAGGTGGAGTGCCTGGGGGCCTGCGGCGGCGCGCCCATGTTCCAGATCGGCAAGCAGTACTACGAGAACCTCACCCCCGAGCTGGTGGACTCCATCCTCGAGAACCTGGAGGCGGACGATGGCGAATGAGGTCTGCCTGAGAACCGTCCACCTGGACCGCCCCTGGCTCCTCTCCACCTACGAGTCGGAGGGCGGCTACCAGGCGTTGCGCAAGATTCTCGCCGAGAAGACCGATCCCCAGGCCATCATCGAAGAGGTGAAGACCTCGGGCCTGCGCGGCCGCGGCGGGGCGGGCTTTCCCACCGGCCTGAAGTGGAGCTTCATCAACCGAAGCGCTCCCGGCCCCAAGTACATCGTCTGCAACTCCGACGAGGGCGAGCCGGGCACCTTCAAGGACCGCGACATCCTGCGCTACAACCCCCACCAGCTCATCGAGGGGATGATCATCGCCGGCTACGCCATCGGCGCCAGCGCCGGCTACAACTACATCCGCGGCGAGTTCTGGGAGCCCTACGAGCGCTTCGAGGCGGCCCTGGCCGAGGCGCGCGAGGCGGGGCTGCTGGGCGAGAACATCCTCGGCTCCGGCTTCAGCTTCGACATCCACACCCACCTGGGGGCCGGCGCCTACATCTGCGGCGAGGAGACGGCGCTGCTCGAATCCATCGAGGGCAAGAAGGGGCAGCCGCGCTTCAAGCCGCCCTTCCCGGCCATGTTCGGCCTCTACGGCCGCCCCACGGTGATCAACAACACCGAGACCCTGGCCTCCATCCCCGAGATCATGCGCCGCGGCGGCGAGTGGTTCCGCGACCTGGGGGTGGAGAACAGCGGCGGCGCCAAGCTCTTCTCCATCTCCGGCAACATCAACAAGCCGGGGGTGTACGAGATCCCCATGGGCACTCCCTTCAGCGAGCTGCTGGAGATGGCCGGCGGCATGAAGGAGGGATACAAGCTCAAGGCGGTGATCCCCGGCGGCTCCTCGGCCCCGGTGTTGCCCGGCGAGGTGATGATGGATCTCACCATGGACTACGACAGCATCGCCCAGGCCGGCTCCATGCTCGGCTCCGGCGCGGTGATCGTCATCGACGACCAGCAGTGCATGGT